>JAUNJT010000153.1 GCA_030533105.1 Eggerthellaceae bacterium | reverse complement strand
GTCGTATACGTCAAGGTTCGCGGTCAGGATATCGAGGTCGAGCCATTCCCAAACGAGCAGCGTGCATTCCGTCATGGCCTTGGAATCATCACGGAACAGATAGTCATAGGGCACTTGGCACAGTTCTGGGATAAGCTCGGTCACAAGCGCCGTGCGTACGACGTTCGCGTTGGGCCAATTGGCCAGCCCGCCCAGGTTCATGAGATGCGGGACCATGAAATTCGGGAATTGATTTGCCATGATGCTTCCTTTCTCCAGATGGTTTGCCAAGCGATCAGACGCTTTGACAATAGAGCGCTTGGGTGGAAAAGTCATCGTTTCGGCTGCATACCGCCAACGGCTAGAACAAGTCATTTCATTGTGCAATAAGCACAGTTGTGTCACAATTGCCGTATGCTGCTCAGCATGTGGCATATCGCAGATGCCCTGAGCGCGCACGATACCTTCGTCGACATCAGGGACGGGGCTGCGCGCCTCGAGGGCGTGCGCTTTATCGCCAACGCATCGGCCGCTCGCTACGATCTGCGCTATGCGTACTTGTATCCCGACGAGAACCCAGATGGCGCGCGCGAAGGCGTGTTCATATCCAACGGCACCGATATCATCGAAGTGCATGGCACCGATGCCAACGAGATCATCAACGAGGTGCTGGAGACGTTCGATCTCCACCACCGATGGGAAACGAGCCTATGGGAGGCGGCATCCAAAGGGTCGCTGCAAAACTTGATCGACCAGGGATACGACGCTCTGCATAACCCCATCATGATCGGAAACGCGGAAAGCCGCGTGCTTGCGATGACCTCCGCGCACGCCGAGATGGACCTGAATCCCTTCTGGGTCGAAGCGCGGCAGACGGGCTTCGTGCCCGCAGTCGTATTGGGCGCACCGCGCTTCACGGAAGAGGGGCGTCCTGCACGATGGGGCCATGAGCCGCAGGTCTATGTGATGGAAGATGGAACACGGACCATCGGGGCGGTGCTTAAGCAGGAGGGCCAACGCGCGGGCGGCATCGCCGTTTGGGAATACGCGACCCCCATCTTGCGCAGCCATGTAGAGAACATGCACCTGCTTTGCCGGGTAATCGAATCCTCGGGCATACTCGGTCTGCATGGCGCTTCGCCGCGTGCCGTGGGGGCGATTCTGTCCGACCTGATCGACGGGAAGGAAATCGAGGCGCATCTGCTGCATGAGCTCGATACGGGAGTAGCCGCGCCTTGGCAGCTTGCTGCCGTATGGTCCCCGATGCAAGATCCCGATAACTATGCGCGAAACATCGTCGAGCGGTTCGAGCTCGCCGGCGTGCCGTGCGTTCCGTTCGCTCGCAGCGAAGGGGCTTATGTACTCGCTGCATCCGGGGATTGCGAAAAGCTCGTCCGCAAGGTGCTCGGAGATGCCGCGCGGCGCACATTTGCGGCAGTCATTTCGCTTCCGTTCGATGACCTTGGAAAACTTCGATTGCATCACGATTTGATGGACTTCGTCCGCGATGGGCTTTCGGAGCGCTGCGCGGTAGTCGAGGCTCGCGATTGCGCGTTGCCGTATATGCTCGAAGGGCTCGATTGCGCCATGCCGACCACGGACCTGGTGCATCCGGCGCTTGCCGTTTTGGCGCGCTACGATGCGGAAACGCACAGCGAGCTCATACGCACGCTGCAGGTCTATCTGGCAAACGAGCGCAACCATGTGCGCACTGCCGCCGAACTGGGACTGCACCGCAATTCACTCGCCCATCGCATCCGCCGCATCGAGGAACTCACGGGCATCGATTTCAACAACGTCGACGAACGCTTCTTCCTGGAGCTATCGCTCAGGTTGACAACGCATGTATAACAGCGGGGTCAAGCCTGCCATCGCCGCATAAAGCTCATTCCTGCAGCAGATCAACGCGACCTAACTGATACGGCAGAAAGGGAACACCCTTTCTGTACGATGCATCGTTGCTGCATTCTTAACAACCTCTCAGAATTGCTGTGAGCGATGAGCTCGCGCGCTGAACACCATCGCACGCGCCTGATTGTCATGCCTCACGTTGAAGGGAGTCGCGCAGAATTTCGCACGAGCATTTCTCGGTGTGCTTGTGCTGCTCTTCAGCAAGCGCATTCGGCGCATGAACATGGTCGAGCTCCAAGTAGAAATCAAGGTCTTTGCCAGCCAGTTCGTGATTCTGATCCAGGAAGAGGTTGCCGTCCTCGATCTTGAGCACTTTGACCCTGACAGAACCGGCATCGGTGTTCAGGATGACGTATTCACCAACGGGATAATCCTCGATATTGGGGACCATCGAAAGCGGAACGCTCATGACAAGACTGCGTCGATAAGGTCCAAACGCTTCCCGCGCATTCAGATGGATGTGGCGCGTTTCGCCTGGATTCATTTGGCGGACAACCATTTCGATTCTAGGAAGGAGCCGACCTTCTCCCATGAT
>JAUNJT010000152.1 GCA_030533105.1 Eggerthellaceae bacterium | reverse complement strand
CCCATGAGGTTGACGATCTCGTCGGCATAGTCGTTCAAGAACGGTTTGTCCACGCCTAGAAGATGCGCCTTCATGACAGCACGGCGCAACAGTCTGCGCAGCACATACCCCCTGCCCTCGTTGCTCGGCAGGATGCCATCGGCGATCATGAAGGTCACCGAACGGCTGTGATCGGCCATGATGCGCAGCGCCAAATCTGCGGCTGCGTTCTCGCCGTAGGTCACGCCGCACAGCTTCTCACCGACGCCGACGAGGCTTCTTAAGATATCGGTATCGTAATTGTTCGTCACGCCCTGCATGATGGCGGCCATACGCTCGAGGCCCATGCCCGTATCGATGTTCTTCTTCGGAAGCGGAACGAGCGAGCCATCCTCCTGGCCATCGAATTGCGTGAACACGCAGTTCCAATACTCTAAGAAGCGGTCGCAGTCGCATCCAGGCGCGCAATCGGGGCTGCCGCAGCCGACCTCGGGGCCTTGGTCGAAATACAACTCCGAGCAAGGACCGCACGGACCAGTCGGGCCAGCGCGCCAGAAGTTGTCATCCTCTCCCAAACGCGAGATGTGGTTGTCGGGCACGCCTAAGGATTTCCAGATCTCGATGGTCTCGTCATCGTCTTCGAACACCGTGAAGTACAGACGCTCCGCAGGAAGACCCAGCACGTTCACGGAGAAATCGAATGCCCATGCGCACATCTCCTTCTTGAAGTACTCGCCGAAGGAGAAGTTGCCGAGCATCTCGAAGAAGCTTAGGTGACGACCCGTGGTGCCGATGATGTCGATATCGTTCGTGCGCACGCACTTCTGCACCGTCGTGGTTCCGATATAGGGGGCCTCGAGGTGCTTCTGCTGCAAGAAGTAGGGCTTGAATTGAACCATGCCGGCACTGGTGAGAAGCAGCGATGGGTCATCGGGGATAAGTGATGAGGACGGCATGCGCTTGCAGCCCTTTTCCTCGAAATATGCAAGGTACTTCTCGCGGATCTGTGCGGTGGTCATATATTCCATGGTGCTCTCCTGGGCCTTTCCGCCCCGTATCGTTTTACATTATTAGGAAAATGAAATAGCTGCTTATAAAGTCATGGTTCTTGAGCGCGTTGCGGGCATCCTCCTCGCGACACGCCCAAGAACCCCTGAAATCAAGATTTAGGCCTCAACTGCCTTCGCTGCCTCGGCGATGTCCGCGAGCTCACCCTCGACTTCCTCGTCAACGACATCCACAAGGATTTCGGGTTCGGAGATCTCAACCTCGAAAGCGGCATTCAGATCGGCGTCTTCGTCAACGCCCTCGTCCTTGGCATGGGCAGCGCGCTTGGAGACATCCTCGCTTACAGGCTCGGGATCGGAAGCAACCGTCGTGTAGGACTTGACCTCAGCCTTGTCCTCAGCGGCAGCACGCGTTGCGATCCTGCTCTTCACGTTGGCGATCACAGCAGCGGCCTTGTCCTTGCCGGGAACGCTGATGCTGCCCACCTTGTCATAGATGGTATTCGCCAGCTTCGTGGGTGCGTTGGAGATGCCATCGATGGCTCCCGTAAGCGAACCGGTCACATCGCCCAAGTCCTCGATGACGGGATCGAGACGCATGATCTCGAGATTCACGGCATCGACGGTGAGCGTCGCATGTTCGATCAAGGGCTCTACGCTCGCGACAACGGGCTGGGCATTCTCCAAGATGATGTTCACGTTGCCGACGAGGGGTTCGATGCTCTTGTTGACCTCGTCAAGCGTCTTGCTCAGCCTGTTGAACGTCCGGATGATCGCGATGACAAGGATGATCGCCACGATAATGAGGATCGCTATGAGGATAGGTGTAGCGATATCGAGTATTTGAGTCAGCTGTTTCATGAGGGCCTCCTTTTTTTCCTAACCTGTAATTTTATCATGGAGGCACGTACTTGGCACCACATAGCGCGGCGTTTACGGTGATTTGGACAGCGTTTTCAGTGAAAAGCGGCGCTATTTGGAGGAATCGGGCTTTTTCGGGGGCTTGCGGTCGCGTGTTGCAGCATCCATACGATACGCTTCCCAGCCGCGTTCGCTCGGATGATAGAAGCAGCCTTTAGATAGTCCATCGGGCAGATATTGCTGGTCAACCCAGCCGCCTGGATAGTTATGCGGATACAGATACGCGCCGTAATCCTCCGAACCTGGACGATGGCGATCGCGCAGATGATCGGGCACTGCACGCACGGGGCCATTGCGCACCTCATCGAGTGCGGCATAGATTCCATCGACCGCCGCATTGCTCTTCGGAGCAAGCGCCAGATACGTTGCCGCTTGCGCGAGGTTGATCTGGCATTCGGGATAACCGATGACTTCAGCGGAGCGGAATGCAGCCTCGGCGATGAGCAATGCCTGCGGATCGGCGTTGCCGATATCCTCCGAGGCTAAGATGAACATGCGCCGGGCGATGAACTTGGGGTCTTCCCCACCATCGATCATGCGGG
>JAUNJT010000015.1 GCA_030533105.1 Eggerthellaceae bacterium | reverse complement strand
GCTTCGTCGATGTAGTAGCGCTGCAATCCGCCTGCGTAGTCGTCGGTGATCAGCCAGCCGGGATCTTCGAGCTTGCCGTCGTCATCGGCAAGATAGACCGATCCGTCGGCAGCTTGATACCAGCCGCGGACGACATAGCCCTCGGGGCGCGCATAGGCCCAATATCCCGCATCCGCCGCATCGATAAGGCAATCGAATACCAAGCAGCCTTGATAAGGGTCTATCCAGTAACGCTGAAGCCCGAAATCCTTATAGGTCGTATCGACGATCCAGCCGGTTTGCCTCACGCCATCTACGTAGTAGTATGTGAAACCATCTTCGTCAGCCCAGCCATCCTCGTGGACGGTCGGCTCATCGCCCTCTTCACCTTCAAGCGCACGCAAGGAAAGCTTGCCGTCCGAAAGGCCTTCGGGTTGCTGTTGCTCTTGCGGTTCGTCCCCTTCATCAATTTCCGGCAAGGCATCAACAGTGTCATCGCCATCTGGCACGGCGGGCAAAGAATCGAGCATATCGATCTCGTTACCGTCCGAGGATGCGGCCGCAAGCGAAACGTCTTGCGTTGATTCATCCGCATACGCATCCTGGGTATACAGCAAGCATGCGAAAACGAAAAGCGAGCACACCAACATGCCGCATGCGATTTTTAATGCATCGATCATTCGCGCCATAGAAACGTTTCCGATCCAATCATATGAGCAGGATAAGCAGAACTTGTTCCCCCAATAGGAGAAATCACTATACCATATGCGGTCCGCGATGCACGTATACGCGTCCGGGGAAAAAGGATATGCGTGCACGAATCGGCTTGATTAACGCAGGGAATACGCATCTAAGCGAAAGACATTTATGCGAGCCTTTACAACAGATCGTACGCATCCACATCGATGGCGACGTTGGTTAACGGGTCGTTGGCGCGTGCCCGGAAGAACGGCTCGACAACCGATGATACATCGGCTTCGGGCGCGCATTTGATTACGACATGCCAGCGGTACATCGTGCGCAAGCGGGCAAGTACGCATGGCGTTGCCGGAAGCACCTCCCATGAATCGAGCTCGCTTTTCCCGAAACAATCACGCAAGCCCGCTTCGATGCTTTGCGCCTGGGTGCGCACGGCGCGCTCATCCTTGCCCCACACCAGCACATTGGTAAGCCTGGAGAACGGCGGATAGTACAGAAGCTTGCGCTTTCGGAGCTCCTCAGCGAGGAACGCTTCTCGATCGTATTCGGCAGCCGCACGTATGGCGCTGTCCGTCGCGCAATACGTTTGCACGATCACCGTGCCGGGAAGCGCAGCGCGCCCTGCACGACCCGCAACCTGCTCGATGAGATCGAAGGTGCGCTCCCCTGCCCTGAAATCAGGGAGCTTGAGCATCGTATCGGCATTGATGACGCCGACAACGGTGACGTCATCGAAATCGAGCCCCTTCGCGATCATCTGCGTACCGAGCAAAACGGCCGCTTGCGCGGAAGCGAACGATTCGAGGAGGCTTTGGTGCGCTCCCTTCTTCGATGTCGTATCGGCATCCATGCGGATGATGGGAGCGTCCTTCGCCTCGCCGGTAAAACCGTCAAGCAGCGCACGCAGCTCGTCTTCCACACGTTGCGTGCCTGCACCGAAGCGCCTGAGATACGGGCTGTCGCATTTAGGGCAACGCGCAGGAGCAAGCTCCTTGTACCCGCAATGGTGGCACATCAGAAGGTTGCCGCGTTCATGGAAGGTCAAAGAAGTCGAACATGACGGACAGGTCGGAACATATCCGCAATCACGGCACAGAAGGAAGCGTGCGAATCCACGCTGATTGAGCAGTAGAACCGCTTTATGGCCTGCATTGAGTTCCGTTTCCAAGGCGTTGATCAGAGCGCGCGAGAACATCAACCGATGACCTGATGAGAACTCCTTCGCCATGTCGACGACTTGGATCTCGGGGAGATCGCGACCGTTCACGCGTTTCGGGAGGGATACTTGGCTCCATGTGTCGCATTTGGAAGCTTTGTACAACGATGCTATCGAAGGCGTTGCCGAGCCTAGGACGAGCGTTCCGCCTGAGCGCTTGACCATCCATTCCGCCACGTCGCGGGCAACATAGCGAGGTGCGCTATCTTGCTTGTAAGACCCCTCATGCTCCTCATCGATCACGATGAGGCCGAGGTTTCTCATGGGAGTGAACAGCGCGCTTCTGGCACCGACCACCACACGGGCCTCGCCTGAGCGGATGAAATCCCATTGGTCATAGCGTTCGCCTTGGCTCATGCGCGAATGCATGACCGCGACGATCGATCCGAAGCGTCCGCGGAAGCGTGCAACGGTTTGCGGGGTCAAGGAGATCTCAGGGACAAGGACGCAGGCGCTTTTGCCCTCAGCTAGGATGTTCTCTATGGCACGCAGATACACCTCGGTCTTTCCGCTTCCCGTCACCCCGTCGATGAGCACCACGCGACCGCAAGCGCTCTCGATCGCATCATCGATGGCCGCGAGCGCTTGCGCCTGACCATCCGTAAGATCTGGTTTGGGAGACGGCGTGAAAGCCGGCCTGGCATCATCGGGATCGCATTCAACGGTAGGATCGGCAGCGAATGCGGCCGCATCGCCACGATATCTTCTGCGATGCTCGATTCTGATGACGTCCTTTGCTACCAGGGACTTAAGCGCGCTTGAAACCGAGCCGTATTCAGCCGTCAGCTCCGCAACGCGGACCTCGCCCTTCGAGAGGGCGGACATGATGGCACGTTGCTTCACCGCCGTCCTGCGCGGTGTGAACTCGTCGAATGCATCCCCGCGCATCACCCATCTGTCATCGACCTGCCCGACTGACGGCTGATCGACATGCCATGCGCCACCCTCGCTTCTAAGACGAGCAACCCCTCCAGGAGGCGTGAACAGGCGGATGCATGACGAAAGCGGCGCGACGTAGCGATGCGCCAGAAAACGGGCGCATGCCGCACCATCCTCATTGAAATACGGAGCGCTTAAGACGCGCTGTATGGGTTTGACGTTCTTGATTCCGAGAGCTTGCGCATCCCCATCGAACAGATCGATCACGAAACCGATTGCAGGACGATGCCCGAAAGGAACATATACGGCACAACCGACCGCGACATCGTCGAGGTCGGATGGAACCGCATACGTATAGGGGCTATCGAGAGCCTGGGTGGGAATGTCGAGTATGACAGATGCAAGCCTCGTCAATCGGGCACCTAGCTTACTATCCGGATCACAGACCGCACGCAGCGCGGAGAGCATCGACCTTGTCGGTGCGCTCCCACGTGAACTCGGGCAGCTCGCGACCGAAATGCCCGTAATTGGATGTCAGGCGATAAATCGGGCGGCGAAGCGCAAGCTCATCGATGATCGCGGCAGGACGGAGGTCGAAGACCTCGTTGACCGCGCGTACGATCTTGTCCTCGTCGACATGCGCCGTACCGAAGGTATCGACCATGATCGAAATCGGCTTCGCAAGGCCGATGGCATACGCAAGCTGGATCTCGCAACGGTCCGCAAGATTCGCTGCGACGATGTTTTTGGCAACCCAACGCGCCGCGTATGCCGCGGAACGGTCGACCTTGGTGCAATCCTTCCCGGAGAAAGCGCCACCGCCGTGGCGGCCCATGCCACCATAAGTGTCGACGATGATCTTACGACCGGTAAGACCCGAGTCGCCCATGGGGCCTCCCACTACGAAGCGGCCCGTCGGGTTCACGAAGATCTCGACATCATCGGCTAACGCGACACCCTCCTTCTTGAAGACGGGCTGGATCACGTGCTCAAGCAGCAAATCATACAGCTCGCCGTATTCGGCCTCTTCGGAATGCTGCGTTGAGATGACGATCTTCTCTACCTGTGTCGGCTTGCCATCGACATAGCGCACCGAAACCTGCGTCTTGCCGTCGGGGCGCAGAAACGGAATCGTGCCGTCCTTGCGTACGACGCTCAAACGTTCGGAGAGACGATGGGCCAGATAGATAGGCATGGGCATGAGCGTTTTCGTCTCATTGCATGCATAGCCGAACATCATGCCCTGGTCGCCCGCGCCGATTGCGTCATACGAGTCTTCCGCCGCCATGCCGTGCTGGACTTCCCACGACTCGTCAACGCCTTGGGCGATATCGGGAGATTGCCCCTGAATCGTGTTGATCACGCCGCACGTATCAGCATCGAACCCGTACTTCGCACGGGTGTAGCCGATATCGCGTACGACGCCGCGGACGATCTCGGGAACGTCGATATAGGATTCAGCGCGGATCTCACCCGCGACGACGACGAGTCCAGTGGTCACGAGCGTCTCGCAGGCGCAACGGACATTCTTCAAACTCGCGGGAACGCCCGTCGGCGAGATATACCCCGCCTCCTCGAGTGCAGCTTCCTTGGCAAGGAGGGCATCAAGTATGGCATCGGATATCTGGTCGCAAATCTTATCGGGATGGCCTTCGGTAACCGATTCGGATGTGAAAAGATAGGAATTCTGTCGTTCGCTCACTTGTCGTGCTCCTTATCGTCGAACTTTGCCTTTCATGGAGCATGATACTCGTTCGCGTATCAGCATGAAAGCCGATTATCGCTTTTCGTGCAAAGTCTTCGATGGCGTTTCCCTTGCCTGCCTTTCCCTTAAGGCAAGCAAGCAGCACTCCTCACGGAAACGCAGGACACTCAATCGAACTCCCGATAGTGCGCATCAATTGAGTGCGTATAATGGCATCGTTGGATGATTTGGGCAAATGACGTATTTGCTTGCTATAGCGAGTCGCCATCGACCATCTCTGACGACTATTAAGGCTAAACAATAGGATATGTGGGAGTTATTTATGAAGGTGCTCCGCTTCATCATCTGCCTCATAGCGACTATCACGCTTTCTGTATCGCTCCTAGCCGCTGGATTCTTCGCCGTCTCATCGTTCCCGCGCATGACGGGTGCCGTGTCGTATGTGACATGCGACGTCGCGAATTCGCCATTCAACCGTTCGCAACTCTCTTCAGCTGCCGCGGCAACGCATGAGTATGCATTCGGCACGCACAGCAAGAACAACCTCTACGATGCTTTGGCGCAGATCAATGACGATGCCGATACGCCCTATGCGAAGACGACGCGGACCCGCCTGGCAGCCGCGCCGGACGCATACGTCCTCGATGAGCGCGCTTTCTCGCATCTCGATGATTGCTACAAGATCGCCGAGGTCGCACGCGAGGTGCTCGCGATCGTCGCATGCATCGCCGTGGTATTCTTGCTGCTCACCGGCTTAGTTGCCAAACAGCGCAACCTCGGGCGCGTGCTCATCATCTCCGGCTGCATCGTCATCGTGGGATTTATCGCCCTCGCCGTATTCGCATTCGTCGATTTCGAGCGGCTGTTCACCCTGTTCCACTCCTTCCTGTTCAAGGAGGGGACGTGGACGTTCTCCGAGAACTCGCTGCTCATCTGCATGCTGCCTGAAAGCTTCTGGGTCGCAATCGCAGGGATTTGGGCATTGGTCTCCGCACTTTTAAGCATCGTCTTCATCCTCATCGGATCGAAGTGCGTGCGCCGCGCACGCACCCGTGCACGTGAGATCCAAGCCGAGGCGCAGCAATCCGTGTACTACAGCCCTTATGATTCCATAGGCTGATCACGAGCCGAAGAATCGGGAATAACAAGAGAGGAACCGCAATGGCACAACCGACTTCCGGTGTTCGCGTACGTTTCGCCCCGTCCCCCACGGGACGGCTGCATATCGGCGGCGCGAGAACGGCTATCTATAACTGGGCATTCGCACGGGCAACGGGCGGAACGTTCATCCTGCGCATCGAGGATACCGACCCTGAGCGCTCGACCGAAGAGAACGTGCAGGTCATCTTAAACGCCATGAAGTGGCTCGAGCTCGACTGGGACGAGGGTCCCGAAGTCGGTGGCGAAGCCGGTCCGTATTTCCAGATGCAGCGCATGGATACCTATGCAGATGCGCTCGAGCAGCTGAAAGCCGCAGGAGCGGCGTATCCGTGCTTCTGCACGAAAGAAGAGCTCGACCAAAAGCGCGCCCTTGCGGAGAAGACCGAGGGAGGCTATGCGGGCTACGATCGCACATGCCGCTCGCTCGATTTAAAGGAGGCGCAAGCGCGCATCGATGCCGGGGAGCCCCACGTCTGGCGCCTCGCCGTCCCGGAAAACCACGGGCCGATAGAGTTCGAGGATGCCGTATACGGGCATATGAGCTTCCCTGCCGAGGTCATGGATGACATGATCCTCGTCCGGAGCGATGGAAGCCCTACCTATAATTTCGCGGTGGTGTGCGACGACGTGAACATGGGCATCACGCACGTCATCCGCGGCGATGACCACCTTTCCAACACGCCGAAGCAGGTGCTCATCTACGAGGCGCTCGGAAAGCCCGCCCCCACCTTCGCCCATCTATCCATGATCTTGGGTCCCGATGGAAAGAAGCTTTCGAAGCGCCATGGCGCGACGAGCGTGGAAGAGTATCGCGACCGCGGTTTTCTGCCCGATGCCATGGTGAATTTCCTCGCGCTGTTGGGCTGGTCGCTCGATGGCGAGACGACGATCATGTCGCGTGACGTGATCTGCAGCAATTTCAGCCTGGAACGTGTGACGAAGAAGGATGCCGTCTTCGATGAGAAGAAGCTTTCCTGGATGAACGGACAATACATCCAGAAGATGGGTGCTGAAGATTGGGTTCGCAAAAGCTGGCCCTGGCTTGCTCGCGCGTTCTCGGAAGGCTATCCGTACATGTATTCCGCCATCGTCCCAACGCCAGATCCGGATGAGCCGCCCACAGAGTATGAGCCCCTTACCGAAGAGCAATGGGCCGCATTCGATGATGATTATGCAGCGCATCCTGCATTCTACGAAGCCCTCTATCCGCTCGTTTCCGAGCGCGAGACATCGCTTACGGAGTGCGAGAGCAAGCTCGCCTACATGTTCTGGGGACCGTGCGTATGGCTTGACGAGAAGAGCGTGAACAAGATCTTGCGCAAAGAGGGTGCCCGCGCAGAAGAGGCGCTGCGCGCCTGCCGCGAGGTATTGGCCGATGAGAGCAATGCATGGGAATGCGCCGTCTTGGAGCAGAAATGCAAGGATCTGGCCGAGCCGCTCGATATGAAGCTCCGTAACCTGCTCCAGCCGCTTCGCGTTGCGTTCTCCGGCAACATGGTGTCTCCGCCTCTGTTCGAATCGATAGAGCTTCTAAAGCGCGAAGATGTTCTAGCACGCATCGATGCATGCTTAGACATCGTCTTCGGCTCGAAGTAGGCAGCTTTCTCGATTTCACGCATAAAAGACCACCATGCCGAACCGTATAGCCATAGATGAACGCTGGTGCGTACGCCCTTTAGGCAGTACGTGCGAGCGATGCCGCATCGTATGCCCTGCTCAGGCCATCTCGTTGGATGCAGGCGCGGTTCCCCGCATCGATGAGGCGCTCTGTACGTCGTGCGCGTTGTGCGCAGGCATCTGCGATACGTTCGTCGCAACCGACATCTTGCCGCTCGACGTGCTCTCTCATGCGCAATCGAGCGCAGAGCGCGCAGGTGATGTCTGCATCACCTGCATGGAGGCCCTTCCAGATGATATTTCCGAGCCTGCAGGCAATGTCATCGTTCTTTCCTGCCTGGCCGAGCTTTCTCCCGAAGCGTGGATCGCCTTGCTCGCGCACCGCATTCCCCTCAGCATCTGTTGCGATGCGGACATATGCGCATCCTGCGCGCAAGCCGGGGCTCGCGGATATGCCCTATGGGATTATGCACTCCGAAAAGCGCGACAGATTACGAATGGGGATGTTTCGTATGAAAGCAGCGTTCCGCAGCGCGAAAGCCTCATGCGCGACTTGGGCGGAATCGATGAGAGCGACAGACGCGGGATCGCAGAAGATATCGGAACGACATTGAAAGACCTCGCAAGCGGCGAGCGCAGGAAGCGCACCTCGACGGTAGTGGATGATCTGATCACCTTGCAGGAGCGCATGCACGCTCGTGCATTCACATTAGATACGCAAACAAACACCCTCAAGTTAAAAAGCGCGTACAAACCCCGCGTCATCCCGCCGAGCTTCGAACTTATACAGCGTGCCGTGAAAGCCGACCCCGATATCGCGAGCCGCATCCCCTTAACGATTGCGAAACTCGATAAGGCTGCATGCGCATGCGACGATTACCCATGCGCTAGGAAGTGCCCGACGCATGCACTGCGCACCGAATTCGGCACTTCGGAAGTCAGCTATGACCCGATGTGCTGCATTGGATGCGGGTATTGCAGCGCCGTCTGCCCCGCGCAAGCGATCAAGCTCTCGCAAACGACTGCCGAGATCTTCTCTTAAAAAGGCGTTAAAGATTAGATAATCGCTTCGTTCGGGAAAGACTCCCGAGGTCACGCGTCCTGTTCTTGTTTCTTCTCGCTTTCCTTCCCGGAAACGAGAACGATCATGACGATCATCATGATAAGACCCGCGATATCGTAACCCGTAAACACCGTTCCGAGCCACACGGCGCAGATGACGGTTGCGCTCACGGGTTCGATTGTACCGAGCAGACCGCCCTTCACCGAGCCGACGATGGATACGCCGTGCAGGTATAAGGCGAAAGCCGCGATCGTGCCGACCACGACGACAAGCGCGAACAGAAGGATCCCTTCCGCATCGAGATCGGGAAGCACCAATGGCTGACCATAGAGCGGTCCGGCGCAATACAGAAGCGCAGCCGCGATGCCACCGAACAGCATGCCGAGTCCGGTCACGGGAAGGCTTCCCCATTGCGCGAACAGCTTTTTGGGATACATCACGTAGGTCATAACCGTAAGACCGCACAACAGACCCCAGATGAGACCCTCTAAAGGCACAGACAAGGTCGAAAGATCACCCTGCGTTGCGATGAGCACCGTCGCGGTCACGGCGAGGATAAGGCCCAGAAAGTCACGGAGGTACGGGAGCCTGCGAGCGAGGATGCAGCTGAACAGCATGATGAAGATGGTACCCGTACATTGGAGGACGGTCGCCGTTCCCGCATTCGTGTACATGATGGTCATGATATAGGTGATCTGGCAGAAGAACAGGCCGACCACCCCGAAGAAAATGAAGCGCCCCACCATACGCGCATCTTTGAAAATCGCCTTCAGCACGTCTCGCTTGGCAATGAGAAGGATGATGAGGAACACGATGCCCGACCCCACCATGCGCACCACGGTGACGAACAAGGGGGAAATATCGTATGAGCCCAAAAGCCTCTGCAGGCAAGCCCCGGAAAAGCCCCAGAGCGCACCGCCGAGCAGCGTGCAGAACACGCCGAACACGAAGTGTTTCCTTGAGGCCGTATCAGCCATTCTATTCCTTACCATCTTCATCGATGAGCTCATGGACGAAACGCGCAACGCATGCGAGCAATCCCTCTGGCTCAATCGTACCGAAATACTTGAGGGGAAGTCGGAGTTTGCGGTTCGATGGCGTGTATTTTCCACCGTAGCGCCGCATCTTGATGCTCAATGCACGAGGTACATCCACCGGCTCGATGACGAGCTTGCCGCCTGAAACCGAAATGGTCTGAATGCCATGCGCGTAGGCGAACGCCTTCAAACGCGCCTTATCGAGCAGATTCCTCGTCTCGATGGGAAGCTCCCTTCCGCCACTAGCGAGCCCTCGGGCGATCTCATCGACATCCTCTTCGGTGAACGCGGAAGCGATACGCCGATACCACACGACGCGAACGTCTACATCGGGGATGAACTCCTCGGGAATGAACGCGCGTCCGGCGATATTGACCGTGATATCGGAAAGCGAAGGCGGGAGCGCATCCGTATCTGCATCGCTTCCCTCCCGAGCCGCTTGCACGGCATAGGAGAGCATCTGCGCGAACAGATCGAAACCGACCGCGGACATGTTGCCGCTCTGCTCTGCCCCGAGCAAGCTGCCGGCTCCCCTGATCTCGAGATCG
Source organism: Eggerthellaceae bacterium (assembly GCA_030533105.1). Lineage (GTDB taxonomy): Bacteria > Actinomycetota > Coriobacteriia > Coriobacteriales > Eggerthellaceae > SIG42. The sequence continues at coordinate 11,246 of JAUNJT010000015.1, read as the reverse complement.
CGCATCGCGATGCTCATGCCGCTGCCGAGCTCTTGATGCTCGTCGATCGCGACCAAGCGCGCTTGCGCCTGCTCGGTAAGCGGCACCTGCTCAGGGAACATGAAATACGCGTATGCCTGCGTAGCGGAGCGACCGACGCGGCCTTTAAGCTGATACATCTGCGCCAAGCCGAGGCGCTGCGAATCCTCGATGATGAGCGTATTGGTATGGGGATTGTCGATGCCGCTCTCGATGATCGTCGTCGCGACGAGCACATCGAGCTCTCCGACGCTGAAATCTTCCATGACGCGTTCGAGCTCGTCTTTGCTCATCTTGCCATGCGCAACGCCGATTCTCGCCTCGCCCGCTGCTTCGCTGACACGGCGAACCGCATCATCGATCGTGCGGACGCGATTGCTCACGTAATACACCTGTCCGCCACGCTCGAGTTCGCGTCTGATGGCACCGGAGACGATATCGGGATCCCACTCCCCTACATGCACCTTGACGGCCTTGCGGTTGTCGGGCGGCGTGTTGATCAAGCTCATGTCGCGCACGCCGGAAAGCGACATCTGCAAGGTTCTCGGTATCGGAGTCGCAGAAAGCGTGAGGACATCGACGGACTCGCGCAGGTTTTTGAACTGCTCCTTATGCCCGACGCCGAAGCGTTGCTCCTCATCGATGATGACGAGACCGAGATCATGCGGATTGACGTCCCTGGAAAGCAGCCTGTGCGTTCCGACTAAGATGTTCACATCACCGGAAGCGAATCCCTCGAGCGTCTGCTGCTGCTGTGCAGACGTCCTGAAACGCGAGAGCACGTCCACGCGGATGCCGAACGGCTCGCACCGCTCTGAAAACGTCGTGTAGTGCTGCTGCGCCAGAATGGTCGTCGGACAGAGCACCATGACCTGCTTTCCGTCCTGCACGGCCTTGAATGCCGCGCGCATCGCGACTTCGGTCTTACCGAAACCGACATCGCCGCAGATAAGCCGATCCATGGGCTGAGATGATTCCATATCGGCTTTCACATCGGCGATCGCGCGGAGCTGATCGGGCGTTTCCTCGAACGGGAATGCATCCTCCATCTCGACCTGCCAGGGAGTATCCGGGCTGAATCGGAAACCCTGCGCCGAAGCGCGCCGAGAATACACATCCACCAAATCGAAAGCAAGGTTTTTCGTGGCCTTACGGGCCTTACGCACAGCGCGGGACCAATCGGATGTGTTCAATCTCGTCAAACGCGGACTGTACCCTTCGGGACCCACGTAGCGCGTCACGCGGTCGAGTTGCTCGACGGGCACGAAAAGCTTGTCGGACTGCGCGTATTCCAGAAGCAGGTAGTCGCGCATCGTCCCATCGATCTCCCGGCACACCAGATCCTTGAACAACGCGACGCCATGGGCAGCATGCACGACATAGTCGCCTGGCTTATACGGGAAGGTGATCTTCGTGATATCGATCCGCTTCGATGTGCGCGTCCGCGTCGATCCTTGCGTATCCGATAAGGACACGAGCGCGAGGCGCGCCTTGGGTATGACCATGCCCAAGGGTATGTCGACATCGACGACGTTGATCACGCCGCGACTAAGCCGCTTGCGCATCGATGCGGCCTCATCATCTGAACATAAGGCAGACAGTTTCGCTTCCTCGGCGCTATCGAGCACCTCAGTAAACGGCAGCTCGTAATCCACGAGCGAAAGCTCGATGTCCTTCCTTGCACGGTGGTTCGGAACGGAGAACACCGTTGTAAGCCCTCCGTCCAGAAAACTCCGAAGCCTTCCGAAGAGCTTCTCGGGAGAACCGGCGACCTCGACGCGCTTTATGGGAAGCTCGTCATCCGCTGCGCCGCCAACGCGCATGATGGACACGTAGGTCGCGCGCTGCGCCCTCCCGAAATCGAGCGAAGCGGGCTCGCAGATGATACCCTCGGGAGCGATGCTCGTGCCTTTGAGCCTCGCCTCGATATCCGCATACGCATGCGCGGCATCATCGAATAGCGACCTCGGCTCGATGAGCACCGAAAGCGCATCTTCCGTAAGATAGGAACCGAGGGTTTCGAGGGAATCGTACAGATAGGGCAAGAGCGCGCTCGATTCCTCGAAGGCCATGCCGCCTTCGAGTTTTTCGAGAAGCTCGCGGAAGGTCTGATTCGTCCGCGCACGCGACTCGATCCTCTCCCGCGCACGATCGGCCGCTCGCGCGGAGCAGGAATGCTCTACGACTGGAAAGACCTCGGCTTGGTCTAGATTCGCTATCGTTTGCCCAGTCGAGGGCACGATACGTCTGATCTCCTCGAGCTCGTCCCCGAAGAAATCGAGGCGGATGGGATAGCTGAGATTCCCAGGAAACACATCGATGACACCGCCACGCGTGCAAAAGGTCCCTGGTCCGTCGAGCTCGCCGGTATTCGCATACCCGCGTTCCTGAAGCGCACGCAGCACGTCATCGAACTCTGCGACATCCTTCATGCCCATGTCCGAAAGCTCCCTTTGCGCGACAAGGGCAAGAGGCTCATGGACGCGGCACGCATGCGGAGGCATGAACCGTACCAGCGATCCAGCTGATGCGACGACGATGCAGGGTTTTCCGCTAGAGAGCGCCCACGCAGCCCGCATGCGCTGGGCGATGATGTGCACATCGGGCTTTTTCGAAGAGAAGGGCACATCGGTGCGCGCTGGGAACCTGAGCACGAACTCATCGGAAAGATAGGCTCGAAGCATCCGCGAGAATGATGCGGCCGCCTCCTCGCCCGCAATGACCACGAGCGTGGGTTGCGGACGGCGTGCGAATCGTGCTGCCACGAGGAATGCCCGCGCAGAGCTTGCAACGGCTAAAGCCGCATCGAGACCAACATCGAGCTTACCCCAGAACGCATCAAGCGCCTGGGAGCGTTCCAGCGTATATGCAAGCGAATCGATCAGCATCCTCTTTTGTCCTTCAAACCACATGACCCATATGCGTCCATGCAGCACGAAAAGCCGCGTTTCGCGGTTATAGGGGGTGTCGCCACCCCGATCTCTATTCGGCTATGCGCATTATACCCGAAGCATACGATGAGGCGAATCTGCGTTTCGTTATACATGCACAAGAAGAGTCGGACTATAATGGCACCACATCGAAAAGACGCACTGAACATAAGGATATCCATGCCACGGGAATCTCTGAAATCGAAGCGCGAGCGCGCGGCTGTCGTCGCCTCCAAGATGAACGATCGATACGGCGAAGCCGAAACCGAGCTTATCTATGACGGCGACCCATTCCATCTGGTCATCGCCGTACTCCTCTCAGCGCAAACCACCGACAAGGCGGTCAACAAGGTGACCCCGGTGCTCTGGGAACGCTACCCCACCTTAGAATCACTCGCCTGTGCGCAACAAGCAGATGTCGAGGAGATACTCAGAAGCATAGGTTTCTTCCGCACGAAGGCGGCTCATGTCATCGAGTGCGCCCGCATGGTGCTCGAGGATTTCGGAGGAAAGGTCCCCTCTACGATGTCCGAACTCACCAAGCTCCCCGGTGTCGGTCGCAAGACCGCCAACATCGTGCTCAACGTCGCCTTCGACGATGTGGAGGGCATCGCGGTCGACACGCATGTCTTCCGCATCTCGCATATGCTCAAGCTCAGCAATGCACCCACTCCGCAAGCCACTGAATTCGACTTGCTCAAGATTTTCGATAGAAAAGATTGGAAACCGATCAACCATCAGCTCGTACGCTTCGGACGTGAGGTATGCGTTGCGCGTCGTCCTAAATGCGATATCTGCGAGCTTGTTGACATTTGCCCGAACGCGAAGAAAGCACAGTGATCGCAGAGCGCACCCTTAAGCCGATGCTTCGTCTTTCTTGCGCAAGATGAAGCCTTCGCGATAAAGCTCGGCTTCCACCGTCTCGATAAGCAAAGGCAGGGCATCATACACCGGCTCGGTTAAGCCGATGGTGTATTCGGCAGGCTCCATGTTGAGCACCTGCATACCGAGGCAAACACCACGCGCCTCATACCCTAAAAGCGCAGCGGAATCGAACAGGTCGATGAGCTTCATATCGTGGAGCGATGCCATCGCACCCGTATGGCGCGCGACGTCATCAGGAGAGAACCGAAACACCGTCCCAGGAGCCTCCCCCGTCCCATCGACCGCGTCTACCGTCACGATGAAGTCGTAGTCTCGGACGACGGGAAGCATATCAAGGCTCATGCAGCCAACATCGAAGCAGGAAACGTTATCGGGAATCTCATAGCGCTCGATGAGCGCCTCGTAAACCGCCGGCCCGATGCCCTCATCCAACATGAGCTTGTTTCCCACGCAGATGATGGCGCACTTGGCATCGCGTACGTCCGCTTCTCCCCTCGAAATATGTTGCGCACTTGCCTTGCCAGACATATAAACCCCTCGACGAGCCGTTGTGCTACAAGGTCCCTCGTATAGCGATGTTGTAATACGTCGCAAGGGCGATCATGACAAGGCCGCCTATAACGCAACCAATCGCCCATTTGCGTTGCGCACTCAGATACTCTTCCTTGGTCTTCCCGCGTTCCGCCGCGCGATGCGCCGCCATCGGCTGGCCGATCAGTGAAAACGCAACCGTCACCGCAAGGAGAATGAGGAAAACGATAACCGCAAGCACGATCGTCGGAACCGTGCGCATCGTGTACGCCGAATAGAAGCAGTTATCGGCGAAGACCCACGCAGGATAGAACAGTATCGTTACCCAGAACCCATGTGCAGGACCCCATATGGGCGGCAGGAACAACGCACCGATGTTGATGCGCGGGATGCCCTGCAAAAATCGCTCTTCTTGCGCGATCTGCTCATCGGTTAGCGGTTCGCCCATCGTGTACCTCCCTTCGAGGATTCATCCTCTCGGCACCTTCGCCACTTTGAAGCCATATTATACCGAAGCGGCATCAAAAAGCGGAGCCCGACAATGCCGGGCTCCGTTGCGATTCGCATGTGAAGAACGCACCGAACAACGTTATTCGGTTGCCTCTTCAATCAGTTCGGCGACATCATCATCGTCAAGCATACGGATGTTGCCGGACAGGTCGTCCTCACCGACGATGACATGCTTCTCAGGGTCGTACACCAGTCCGCCATGCTCTTTCCAGAAGAACATGAGCTTCGTGGGAGCGGTGCCCTCGACGTTAGCAAGATATACATGGATGAAGATGAAGATGATGAAGACGTACATAAGGAAGTAGTGGATGACACGCTGATTCATCTGGCCGCCGACCAAGTCGGTACCGATAGCGAAGATGCCCCAGTCCATCGTCGGTCCCCACAGAGCCATGCCCGTGTAGAACTGCAAGATGATCAGGATCGGGATCAGCAGATAGGAAAGCTTCTGCGGAACGCCGAGCTTCGCGGACAGCGGATGATCCTTCTTCATGAACAGGTAATACTTGACCCACTCAGGACCCTGATGCTTGTTGTCAGCCTGCGGGAGCCAGGTCTTGTAATCCGGAACCTGCTCGCGCGTGCCCGCAGTCGGAGCGGACTTGATAACGAAGGACAGGATGATACGGACGATGCAGTTGACGAAGATCACGATGCCGAAGAAGACATGCAGACCACGCACAACGCCCATCAATCCACCGAAGAACGGGAAGTGGATCATGAAGCCCGTGATGATGAGGAAAAACATGCTGATGAGGTTGATCCAGTGCGTGATGACGAACGGCAGCGGATGAGCCTCACGATAATGTGCTAAATGCGCCATGTTACTTCACCCCCCAAGGGCTGGTGACGGTTTCGAAGCTCTTGCCCGTCTTCGGCTCGGTCACATGCACTGCGCATGCGGTGCACGGGTCGAAGCTGTGAACGGTACGCAGAGCATTGATCGGCTTTTCGATAGTGTCGACCGGAACGCCGATGAGCGCCTGCTCGAGCGGGCCGTACTCGCCACGCTCGTTGTGCGGAGCCAGGTTCCACGTCGACGGGATGATGATGTGGTAGCCATCGATGAGACCGTTGGTGACCTTCTCGCTGTGATAGAGAGCACCGCGAGGAGCTTCCCAGAAGCCCGTACCGGAACCGGTCTTGGTAAGCGGCTCCTTGAAGTACTCGGAGTCACCACCCTTGATGGCTGCGATGAGCTCGTCGCACCACATTTCCATGAGGTTGGCAATGTAGACGGTCTCGATCTGACGGACGGCGGAACGACCGAGCGTGGATTGCAGCTCGGGGATGCCGATGCCGGCGATCTTCATGAGAGCATCAGCCTGCTCGACGACGAACGGCACGCCGCGTAGATACGCCGCGAGGACGCGGGAAAGTCCGCCAGCCTCGTACGGGAGGTCCTTGTACTGCGGGCACTTGACCCACGAGTACTTCTCTGCAACCTTGCCGATGCCGTCTTCGCCGACGGAATCCTTCTCATAGTACTCGGTGAAGTTCGGTTGCGTGGTGAAGTACGGAGCCGTGAAGGTCTGACCACCCTGATACCAGGAATGGCCGACATACTCGGTGATGAGGTTCTCGACGGGATCCTCGAGGCTCAGATCGTCATTGACAACACCACTCGGCAGATAACGATGAGCCATCTGCTGCGTGTAATCGTCGCCATACGGCCAACCGGGACCTTCGAAAACGCCCCATGCGATGTAACGGCCGACGCCCTTACCGAACTTGAAGACATCCGGATAATAGGTTGCGAGTGCAACGGTATCTTGCAGGACGGTGCCCTCGACCCAATCCTTGACTTCCTTGATGAGGAACTTGAGGTCATCGAGCTTCTCGGCAGTCGGAACGAATGCCGTGCCGCCGGGGATGATGGTCATGACATGAGGCATCTTGCCGCCGAGCAAACCGGCGATCTCGGATGCCTTGGACTGCATGGTCAGAGCTTCCAGGTAATGCGAGGTCAACAGCAGATCGCCTGCCGCGGGAAGCTTGTATGCGTCGCCACCGTCAGCATCGAACCAGTTGCCCGAGAAGATGGAGAGCTGGCCATTGGCCGCAAACTTCTTCAAGCGATCCTGGAGAGCTGCGAAATTGCTGTTCGTCGAAGTACCGAGTTGCTTGGCGAGAGCCATGGCATCGTCGGGATCGGCTTCAAGCGCATGCAGCGGGTTGACATAGTCGAGCGCGCACAGGTTGTAGAGCCACAGGATATGGCTGTGCAAGAACTGCGCACCTTCGATCATGTTGCGGATGAGGCGAGCATTGTTCGAAATGGTGATGCCGTAGGATTTCTCTCCAGCGATCGTAGAAGCATGAGAGTGCGAAACCGGGCAAACGCCGCAGATGCGCTGAACGATCTGCGCGGCATCCTCTGGCGTACGATGCTCGACGACGAGCTCCATACCGCGGAAGCAACCGCCCGACACCCAAGCGTCAGTTACGACGCCGCCTTCGACTTCCATTTCGACGCGAAGGTGACCTTCGATTCTGGTAATAGGATCGATGATTGAACGAGTCATTACTCATCGCCTCCCTTCAGCTTATCGGCGATGCTGCCGAGCCAGCGGGACATTCCCTTGTTGAACAGCTCCTCGGCGGAATCGATGGTATCGGGATTCGTGGAGAGCTGACGCACCACGGTCGATACGGGCTCATAGTCGAAATCGTCGACAGCGTCGTTGCCGAGCCAGTGGGCAAAGCCCTTGTTGAACAGTGCCTCAGCGGGAATCGTGATGTCTGCTGCAGCGTCCTTGACGGTTTCGACGATCTCAGCGATGAAATCGCCCTCAGCCTCTTCGGCGCCTACGGAAGCAGCACGCCAACCGATGGTTTTGTCGACGCCGTCGAGAGAGAGATCAGCGCTTGCACCCTTGGCATGGCTCAGCCCGCCAGTGGTGAGTGACTCGAACAAAGCATCTGCCGTATTGTCGGTTACGGCGATGCCATCAGCTCCTACGGAAGCGGCACGCCAACCTGCAGCGGCTTTAGCCACTTCGTCGATGGCAGCCTCGACATCGGAGACGATGCCTTCAGCGCCAACGGAGCCTGCACGCCAACCGGTTACCTTGCCGGCATCTATGTCAGTTAAATCGGCGGTCGTGGAGTTCGCGACATGCTGCGAGCCAGCGTTGAAGGTGGTCTTCCAAAGCTCGCTCGGATCATCGGCGAAGGCCTCGAAGGTCTCACCGTAACCAGCGGTGCCGTTACGCCAACCATGCGTGGCAGCGAAAGCGGCGGCAGCCTCGCCACCGACGGAACCTGCACGCCAACCGGTCGTCTTGTCGGCATCCGGGTCGGTCAAGTCAGCCGTCGTGGAGTTCGCAATGTGCTGAGAGCCGCCATTGAAGGTGTCGCTCCAGAGTTGCTCATAGCCATCGGCGAAGGTCTCGACGCCCTCTTCGGTGGTGCCGATCTTCCAGCCAGGAGCATCGTCGGATGCTTCCTTGGCGATGGCGGCTACCGTACCGACGGCAGCGGCAGCGCCTACGGCCGCTTTCTCATCGATGGCAGCCCCTACGGTAGCGGCGGCTTCTTTGACCGGCTTCGCGGCCTCAGCAGCCTTCGCGGCGGCGGCAGCCCTGGCCTCGGCCCAGACTGCATCGCTGTACTGGCCGATGGACTGATCAGGATGCTCGGCATCCCACTTGCGAATCTTCTCGAAGTCAGCGCCACCATCGGTGCGGCCGGTCTTCTTCATGCCGAAGCCGTGAATGGCAAGCGCGGCGGCAGCCAAAACGGTGATGCCACCAGCGATCGTGGTCGGCTGGAATGCGATATCGCCGATGCGCAGGTCGCGATGACGCTCGTAGAACGGCGTGTTGACCTGCACCCAGTTCTGGCTCGGATCATCGGGGTCTGCCTCGCAGCAACCGATGCAGGGGGAACCGGCCTGCACGCACCAGGAACGACCATGGTTCCAAAGCGTCACGCCGCAATTCGAATAGGTCTGAGGACCGCGGCAACCCATAGCGTAAAGGCAATAGCCCTTCGCCTCTTCTTCGGAACCGAACTCGCGAACGAATTCACCGTTCTCGAAATGACCGCGACGCTCGCAATTGTCATGGATGGTCTGACCGAAGATCTGCTTCGGCTTGCCATCGGCGGTGAGTTCGGGAACCTTGCCCACCATCAAAACATCAACGAGAACAGCAACGAGATGCTCGGGGTTACCCGGGCAACCGGGGATGTTCACGACTGGAGTCGAAACGCCGTTCTTCTTCAGGAACTTCGCAACACCAAGAGCGTCGGAGGAATTCGGTGTAGCACCCATCCAGCCGCCGTTCACTGCGCACGAGCCGAAAGCGACAACGTACTTCGCGTTCTCGGCAGCCTCCAAAAGGTGCTTGGTGCCGGGTTCGTTGGCAACGCGCAAAGCATGCCCGCCCCACTTCTCGAGGACAGCGCCCTCATACACCAGGATATACTCGCCCTTGAACTTCTCGATGGTTTGGGCCTTGGCCTCTTCCATGGAATAGCCTGCAGCAGCAGACAGGGTCTCCGAATAGTTCAAGGAAAGCATCTCAAGGACGACGGTAGCCGGATCCGGCGTGTCAACCTGCGCGAATGACTCCGTGCATCCCGTGCATGATGCGCCCTCAATCCAAATCGCTGGACAAAGCTTGCCCGATGCGGCGCCAATCACGGAATCCTCGACAGCCTGCGCAACCTTCGGAGCTGCGAGCTGGCTTAAGCCTGCGGCAGCAGCGATGGCGCCACAAAGCTTCATAAAGCTACGACGCGTTACCCCTCGCGCTTCGAGCAAAGCCTGAAACTCTGTAGCAGTGGCCTCTGTTTCCATGTGCACACCTCCTCATGTGCTCTCACTCACAATACTACGTATCTCATTGTGGACGAAACCACACAAAAAATGAAGAGAATCGTATAAAAAATGTTGGTTTATCGGCGCAAAAGGCGACGAAATGTTACGAACGTTTTTGCACGTAACACGCCTTATTTCCCACTGCATTGAGATGCCTTGGAAAACCTTGGAAACTAAGCAAAATCTTTGTCACCATGCAAATTTCTTTTACCCTCAAAAAGCGATGATCCCGAGGTGTTCGAGCAGGATGCGCACGCCGATTAAGATGAGCACCACACCGCCTACGATGGAAGCTGGTTTCTCGAATCGCACACCGAACTGATGACCGATCGCGACGCCTGCAACTGAAAGCAAAAACGTCGTGATTCCGATGATGCTGACGGCCCCTGCGATACCGACTTGCAGGAATGCGAAGGTTATGCCGACCGCAAGCGCATCGATGCTCGTCGCGATGGCGAGCATGAAAAGCTCCTTGTAGTCGAGCTTGCCGCCTTGCCCCGCCGGTTCCTCGTAACCGACGCCACGGAGTGCATCGAAGATCATCTTTCCACCGATGAATGCCAGAAGCGCGAAGGCGATCCAGTGGTCGATCGATGTGATATAGGACTCGAATTGCTTTCCAAGTACCCATCCGATGACAGGCATCAGAGCCTGGAAGCCGCCGAAGAACACGCCGATGATGATCGCCTGGCGCATATCGAGGCGCTTCATGCCAAGACCCTTGCACAACGACACCGCGAACGCATCCATTGAAAGCCCGATGCCAATCAAAAGCAAATCGACTATGCCCATGATCCGCTCCAAAAAACAAAGATGTTTGCATGCAGGATGGAGTTATGCATGGTAGCTCGCACCATCCTTACAAAAGAAGCCTTCGCTAATCAGATCTTTTACGATCGAAGAAAACTCATCATCCGTGCAAGCCCCACGTCCATGGTCGCGTTCGAACCCATCGAGTTTGGCCTTGAGCTCATCGTATGCGATGCCCGGATTATCCAAAACGATCTTCAGCACCTCGGCGCGCTTCTGCCGATGCGATCCCTGAAACGTGCTTTGCCTTGCATATTGCGCGCTACGCCGTGACGGATTCACACCCTGGCTTTTGAGCACGACACCATAATCGAGCAAAGCGTAATACCACGTACGCGGATCGGTTTTGGGACACGTGTCCTCAACTAAAGGGATTAGATCCCGATCCTTCACCTGGTCCTTACTTGGGAATAGCTCATGGATGAACACCGCACGCACGTTGGTATCGAGATAGACGGCGGGCTTGTTGTACGCGAACGCCACAACGCCTGCAGCCGTCGAAGGACCTATGCCGGGAAGCTTTTGGAGCTCATTTGCCGTTTGGGGCAACTCTCCCCCCATGTCGGCGAGGCAGGTCTCGCATGCGCGCTTCAAGGAAAGCGCACGGCGATTGTAGCCGAGGCCCTGCCATTCTTCGAGGACCTCGCTCGTTTGGGCGTTCGCCAAGGATGCAACCGATGGAAAGCGCTCGATGAAGCGCTCCCAGCGCCCTAGCGCACGGGAAACCTGCGTCTGCT
>JAUNJT010000066.1:1843-7792 GCA_030533105.1 Eggerthellaceae bacterium | reverse complement strand
GCCGGGGGTAGGGTTGTTTTATGTGCCGCCATATCTGGCGGCACTTCTCTAAGAAAGCATCGGGGGCGCTTACTGCGCCCCCGATCACGTATTCCCTTTACCAGGATGCAGGCCGCGCTGGCGGCTCATAGCGGTTGGACCACAGAACGATCGTCCCCCTCTGGCGTGTTTTCTTCAAGTCGATCACGCGCTGGTTGGACGAACCCTTCCATTCGAGGTCATAGGACTTGAGCGCCTCGACGAACGGGCCATCGACCAAAACATCGACAAGTTCGAGCAGTTCGGCAACGGCCTCATCCCCCGCTTCCGCCCGCTCGATGAGCTGCTCGTACAGATACCCGGAATATGCCCACAGCCCATAGCCGCGCGCCTTGAGCTTTCTCGCCAATACCGCGCACGCCTCCGCCTGCTCGAATGGCTCTCCTCCGGAAAGCGTCACATCATGCACGGATCTGTTCGAGGCGATGGTTTCGACCAACTCATCTATTGACGTCTCAACGCCGCCTTCCTTCGGCTGGCTTTTGGGATTATGGCAACCAGGGCAATGATGGCTGCACCCCTGGACAAAGACGGCGAAGCGCAGGCCAGGACCGTCAACGATCGAATCGTTGACGGTCCCGTATAGGCTAATCGTTTGAGGTTCTTTTTCGTTCTCGACCATTATTCGGCAGGCACCTCATGCTTGACGCGGTCATGCTCCTCGGCACGCTTCGCATCGTTGAAACGGTCGAGCGTGCCGACCAGATAACCCGTGATGCGGCGGATGCGCTCGAACTTGACGCCGTGCTCCTCCTCAGCACGACCGCACTTCGGGCACACATCACCGATGATGCCGTTATAACCGCATACCGGGTCGCGGTCGACGGGATGGTTGACCGAACCGTAACCGATGCCGCATTCCTTCATGTGGCGGATAATCGCCTCGAAGGCCTCGAGGTTCTCGGTCGGGTCGCCATCGAGCTCGACGTAGGAGATGTGACCCGCATTGGTGAGCGTGTGATACGGTGCCTCGATCTCGATCTTCCTGAACGCATCGATCGGGAAATACACCGGAACATGGAAGCTGTTGGTGTAGTAATCGCGATCGGTCACGCCGGGGATGGTGCCGTAACGGGCGCGGTCCATGCGGACGAAGCGGCCGGAAAGGCCTTCTGCAGGCGTGGCGAGCAGCGTGTAATTGCGCTTGCGCTCCTGCGAAAGCTTGTCGAGATAAGCCCTCATGTGACCGACGATCTCGAGGCCGAGCTTCTGCGCCTGCTCGGACTCGCCATGATGCTGGCCGATGAGCGCCACGAGCGTCTCAGCCAAGCCGATGAAGCCGACGGACAAAGTACCGTGCATGAGCACGCTTCTCTGCTCGTCATCGCTTTTGAGGTTCTCGGAACCGATCCACACACCCTGGCCCATCAGGAACGGCGCATTGTACACATGCTTGCGAGCCTGGATCTCGAAGCGCTCGTCAAGCTGACCGACCACGAGCGCCAGCTTGGAATCGAGCAGATCGAAGAACAGGTCGACATCGCCCTTGGCGCGGATGGCAAGGCGCGGAAGGTTGATGGACGTGAAGGACAGGTTGCCACGGCCGGGAACGATTTCGTTGTCGGGGTCGAACACGTTCGCCATGACGCGCGTACGGCAGCCCATGTAACCGATCTCGGTTTCGGGAGTGCCCTTGTAGTACTTGATGTTGAACGGTGCATCCTGGAAGCTGAAGTTCGGGAACAGTCTCTTGGCGGAACAGTGCATCGCGAGCTTGAACAGATCGTAGTTCGGGTCGCCCGGATTGTAGTTGATGCCTTCCTTGACACGGAAGATCTGCACCGGGAAGATCGGGGTCTCGCCATGGCCGAGGCCATCCTCGGTCGCGAGCAGCGTGTTCTTGACGACCATGCGGCCCTCAGCGCTCGTGTCCATGCCATAGTTCACGGAACTAAACGGCGTCTGCGCGCCCGCGCGGCTGTGCAGGGTGTTCAGGTTGTGGATGAGCGCCTCCAGAGCCTGGAAGGTTGCACGGTCGGTGTCATCGGTAGCCTGCTTCTTCGCATACGCGCAGATCTTCTCCGTTGCCTTCTCGTCAACGCCGGCATCCTTCAAGGAAGCGCGGATCGCGTCCTCGTACTCGCTGGAAAGCTCGAGAGCTGCCCACACGCCGCTTACCTTCTCGGCGTTGTCGCATGCGTCCTGCGCGAACGCGCGGGGATCGGCGATGTCGGAAAGCATGCTCACAGCCTCGGACAGATGCTTCTTGTACAGGCGGCGATAGGTCTTGCGCACGCCGTCAGCCAGACCGTAGTAGAAGTCGCAGATGGACTGGCCGCCATTCTGGTCGTTCTGGTTGGATTGGATGGCGATGCAGGCGAGTGCCGCATAGCTTGCGATGTCGTTCGGCTCACGGAGGACGCCATGACCCGTGGAGAAGCCACCCTTGAAGAGCTTGCGCAGATCGATTTGGCAGCAGGTGGTGGTCAGCGTGTAGAAGTCCATGTCATGGATGTGGATGTCGCCTTCGCTGTGGGCACGGGCGAAGCGAGGCTCGATGACGCACATCTCATAGAATTGCTTGGCGGATTCGGAACCGTATTTGAGCATGGTTCCCATGGCGGTATCGGCATCGATGTTGGCGTTCTCGCGCTTCATGTCGGAATCGGCGGCCTTCGAGAACGTGATGTCCTTGAGCGTCTGGATGAGGCGGCTGTTCACGTCGCGGATGCGGCTTCTCTCAGCGCGATACAGGATGTAGGCCTTGGCGGTACGGGCGAAGCCTTCCTGGATGAGCGTTTCCTCGACGAGGTCCTGGATACCCTCGACGGTGGGGATGCCTTCGATGGCGCCGTCTTCGATTTTTGCTACGACCTTCTCGGCGATGTCTTGGGCAACGCCACGATCCTGCATGGCACCACTTGCCTGGAACGCTTTCTCAACTGCATCGGTGATCTTGTCGATCTTGAAATCTGCTGTGCGCCCATCGCGCTTGATGATTGTAGTGACCATGTTCTTCTTTTTCCTTTCGTCCCGTACCCGTTTGCCGCACAAGATATCGAATCCACAGCGTGCTCAATCGCCGTGGAAACTACGCATACCAACTGTGCTTTTGAAGACTTTTTCCACCGTGTTTACCAGGGTTTTCCACAATATATTGTGTATACCCCGGATAAATCTGTATATATATGGTATCTGACCCCGTTTGCTAAGACAAGAGAAGATTCGATATTTCGACGAAAAAACGTGCGTATGTGATGCCTTTGTGAAGACCTAGCGCGCTATCATAATCAAAGCACACCAATCAGTCGTCTTTTAATCGAGGTTCGCCATGGCCGATATCGCATTAAGGTTTCACAAGGACATGCTCGTGCTCTCCTCGCCTATTGCCTCCGCGCTTGCCCGGCGCGGTGTCAACGTCGAGACCGACTTGGAATTCATCACGCTCATCGAGCCCGAAACCATCCACGACATCCTGCGCCTCGAGAAGGTCGCCGGCGCTCAGATCTTGGTCACCAACACCGAAGGCATCACGCAAGCGCGCCTCACCCATCACAACATGGAAGACCGCGTAGAAGAACTCGCGAAGGCATCCCTTGAGATGACCGCTGAGATGAAGCCGCAGCATATCCTCTTCGAGATCGGACCATGCAATCTGCCGCTCGATGCATCAAGCAAGCCATCGCTTGTTGAGAACCGCGATCAATACGCACGCGTGGCCCGCGCTGTGAAGGATTTTGCTTTCGATGCGTATTATCTTCGCGGTTTCACTTCCACATCGGCGCTCAAATGCGCTTTGATGGGTATTCGCAAGGTTGATGACCGCCCGATCTTCGCCCAAGTCATCGTGGATGAGAACGGCATGCTCAACCCACGCGAAGATCTTGAACGCGCGCTTGTGTGCGCTCGGGAGTTCGGTGCGCAAGTGGCCGGTTTCGCAACCAAAGCCGGCATCGAAGCGGCAACGCGCCTTGCCAAACGCGCCGTTGAGGTAAGCGACTTGCCCCTCATCGTCGAGCTTGTAGTTGTCGCGCATAACCCCAAGCAGGGTGAGATGACAAAGGATAACCCCTACTATTGCCCTGACATCATGGTGCAGGCAGCAGCGGCCCTGCGAAATGCAGGCGCGCAGTTCTTGCGCGCAGCCGGACAAGCGACTCCAGCGTATACGGGTGTTTTAGCCGCAACGGTTTCCGGGTTCGATGCTGTCCGCCCCGACTGCCAACTCGATGACTAAGACGATCATGAGCGCCTCATCCGACACACGCCAGAAAAGCCCGTACTATGGGGCTATGCAGAAACTCATCGATTCGCTGTTCGAGGAACAGAATGCAGATGCGCTTTCAGCGGAAGAGATCGCCGAGCGCATCCTGCATCCAACAAAAGTGCGCCGCCTCGATGTGATCATCGCAGCGGAATCGCTCGACTTGCCCGATGAGCTTTTGGAAATCGTGAACCTGCTCCCACCCGGGCTGTTCTCACGGCAGCGCCTATGCGACCAGCTGAACTCCGCGATTTGCGGACACGCATGGGGACAGCGCTACGGCACCGTCGAATAGGTGCGCTCTAAAATCTAATCCGAAACGTTATTCCCGCTTGCAAGCCCATAACGGGGTGCGAAATGGCGTATGCACAAAAACGTCAGCGCAACCGAGATGACCTCGGCGACAACCCCGCTAAGCCAGATGCCGTCAACGCCGAGAAGAAGCGGCAAGAAGATGACGGATGCGCATTCGAACACCAGCGTGCGCAAAAACGAGATGACCGCGGAGACAAGGCCATTGCCCAACGACGTGAAGAGCGCCGAGCCGTAGATGCTGTAGCCCATGACAAGATACGCGCATGCGAACAGACGGAACGCGTGCGTGGTCAGCTCCACAAGCAATTCATCGTAGCTCACGAAGATGCCCGCGATCACAGGAGCTAAAAGCTCTGCGGCTATAAACATCGCGACATTGGCAACGCCCATGATCTTCAGGCTGTTTTTAAAGAGGCTTCTCATCTCCACCGTATTCTTCGCGCCGTATTGATAGCTCATCAGAGGCGCAGACCCCATGCTGAAACCGATGAGCACTGCGCCGAAGATGAGGAACACGTACGAGATGACGCCATATGCTGCAACGCCATCCTCTCCGAGATAGCGCATAAGCTGCCAGTTGTAGAGCATCGCGACAAGCGACAGCGCGATATTCGTCATCATTTCGGAGGAGCCGTTGACGCAGGTCTTGCCGATGACGCGTGCCCCGCCACCAGGACGGCACAACTTAAGACAGCTTGAATTATTCCGCGCGAAGTACACGATGGGGCCTATGCCGCCGATGAATTCCGTGATGACCGTTGCCGAGGCAGCTCCCACAACGCCCCAGCCTAAAATGCCCACGAACAAGGCATCGAGGACGATGTTGGTGCACCCCGCAACGAGCGTGAATCTGAAGCCGAGCCTCGGCTTATCGGCTGCCGGGAAGAACGCCTGGAACGCGCATTGCAGCATGAAGGCGGGAAGCGAGAGCATGGAGATCCGGCCATACAGCACACAAATCGGGAGCATGCTCTCCGAAGCACCTAGTGCTTGCGCAATGGGCTCCATCAAAAAGAACCCGATGATGGCCAAGACGATCCCGGCTATCGCCAAGAATACGATCATGAGTGAGAAGTACCTATTCGCGCGATCGTCATCGCCTTCGCCGCGCGCTTTGGAGACCAAGGCGGAACCACCCGTGCCGACCATGAAGCCAACCGAACCCAAGATCATGATGAACGGCATGATGAAGTTGACCGAGGCGAATGCGGTCGACCCCACGAAATTCGATACGAAGAAGCCGTCGACGATGTCGTAGATAGACGTGAAGATCAACGTCGCGATGGAAGGCGCGACGAATATGAGCAGGTCCTTTATGTCGAAATGCCTATCCATTCCCGCCTATTCCATACATGCAGGGCTTGTTGATGAAAACACTATGGCAGACAGCT
>JAUNJT010000066.1:0-1833 GCA_030533105.1 Eggerthellaceae bacterium | reverse complement strand
CGCAAAGAACGGTGCGATTCCCCGCTTTTCGGGAAAAAGCAATATGGTGACACGTATGCAGTAGGCGTATAATATTGAAGGTTATGCAACAGAGAGAGCGCTTTATAGAAGACAAAGAGAGGTCTCAATGAGAAAACCAAAGATGGTCAACGGCGAATGGGGCACAGCCGTCAAGATCGCTGTGTTATGCATTTTGGCGTTCCAATACGTGAAAGCATTCTCCACCCCAGCAATCGCCGATATCGCGGCAGCTTACCCCATGGTCAGCGCCACCGATGTCAAGCTCATCGAATCCATCCCGTCGCTTATGGCAATCCCCGGATCGCTGCTTGTCATCGTCCTCGAGCGCGTCATGAAGAAGAGAAGCATCCTTTGGATCGCCATGATCGGATCGGTGCTTTCGGGCGTTGTCGCTGGCATCATGCCCGAAACGCTCGGTGGCTTTTACGGCATCCTCGCCTGCCGCGCCGTGCTCGGTCTTGCCCGAGGCATCGTCTATCCCATGTCCGCAACGTTCATCGCCGACCTCTTCACAGGTGAAACGCGCGACCGTATGCTTGGATTCCGAACCGCTGCGGGCGGCGTGTGGGGCATCGCATTCATGCTCATCGGCGGCTTTTTGGCAGCCATGTCGTGGCGTTACTCGTTCATCGGTTACGTGCTGCTCGTACCCATCATCTTGATGATAGCCTTCAATCTCCCCGAGCCCGATGTTAAGCCGCTTCCAATCAAATCCGGTAAGTCGCAGCTCGGTGGTGGCGCCATCTGGCTCGTCATCGCTCTTGCATTCATCGTCAATGCATTCGTGTTCTGCATCTTCACGAATATGTCGCTGTGCGTTGCTGGCACAGGCATCGGAAATGCAGCCACAAGCGGCACCATCCTAAGCAGCGTGACGTGTGCGACGGCTGTTGGCGGCTTCCTATACGGCGCCTTCATCAAGGGAAAGCTAGGCGGCTTCGACATGCCGATAGCCATGTCCCTCATGACGATTGGCCTGTTCCTCTTGACGAAACTCATCTCTGTTCCCGGTTATTTCGCTGGATCGATCGTCTTCGGTCTGGGCTTCGGTATGTTCTTCCCGCCGCTCATGATGCAATCCGTCAAGCTCGTTCCCAGAGAGAGCGCCACGATGGCCATCTCCATCATCGCCATCGCTCAGAACCTTGGTCAGTTCTGCAGCGCTTACATCCTGAATTTCGCTGGCGACATCTTCGGCATCGCTCCCGAAGTTCCAGCACTTGCAGGCTTCATGTCAACCGTGCCGTTGTGCGTTGGCCTGTGCATCATCCTGTTCGTCACAATGGGCATCCTGCGCAAGAGGTGCCCCGACAAGGTCGCTGGCCTTCCCGAGAAGAAGGTTGTCGAAGAGAAGCCTGCCGAATAGGAAATATACAAGCCTTACCTCTGAAACAAAAGGGACGCAGCAAACGCTGCGTCCCTTTTTCGTGGATATGGACGAGAATGCCAGCTAGCCTTTCGCGCGCTTGAACAGGATGTTGTTAGTGTCAAGCCAACTCTCGATGGTGCCCGTGTCGAAGCCGTCTGCCGGATCGACGATGAGCGCATACATCTCCTCTTCAGCAAGGACTTGATCGAGTGCGTCAGTCAGCTGGATCTCCCCGCCGACCGTAGGTTTAGCATCCGCCAAAAGCTCCATCACGCGAGGGCTTAACAGGTAGCGACCGAATACGGCAAGATTGCTCGGCGCATCTTCGAGCTTCGGCTTCTCGACGAGCTTCTCCACTTTCCAAACATCATCGGCAATGGCCTCGCCGGCAATGATGCCGAAACGACTCACCTGCTCATCAGGCACAGGAATGACCGCGATGA
>JAUNJT010000151.1 GCA_030533105.1 Eggerthellaceae bacterium | reverse complement strand
TGACCGAACATGATGCCTGCCATGACCAAGCCCACCCCGATAATCGGCGTTGAGATGACGTTGCCGAGGATGCCTAAGATCGCGTAGAGGCCCGGCAGATACTGCCATGCCGGAATGCCCTTGAGCGAGATCAGCTTGCCACGCTGCTTGATCAGAAACGCGATGGTGAAGATGATGAAAGCCACCGTGCAGCTTACGAGCGTTGCCTCGAAGTTGCCCACTGTCTTGGCAAGCGTTGCGTTCGTGGGGCTCTGGAATGCGCTCGCGAAGCCAGCGGAAAGCGCTAGGACCGCATACAGGACAAGTTTCATGCTGGAATTACCCGCATCGCCCTGCCCCGCCAGGTTCTTCGTGTTGGCGCCTTTCGCATCGAAATACATCACGAGGATGCCTGCGCACACGAACAGGCAGCCGACCAGACGAAGTGGCGAGAACGGAATCGGCGTCGTCTCGAACCAGCCGAACGCATCGATGGCCATACCCATCGACACTTGGCCGAACATCATGAGCGCACCGGTAAGCACCACGCCGAGTTTCGGCGTCGCAAGCGTCATGCAGAGCACGATATAGCCGCCATACGCGCCGCCGATGAGCTGCCAGAACGGCACCTGGGTGATCGCAGCCAGATTACCCGTGCCGAAGATGAGCACGACGATGATCTGGAGGATCATGCCGACGCCGAACGTGAGCACCGTGGCACCGAGGCCGGTGAGCTTACGGCTCAAGGCCGCGTTCGTAGGACTTTGGGCGGCCATCAACAGGCCGCAGCACACAGGAATCAGAACAGCAAGAGAACTCATAGCAGGGTTTCCTTCCTTGTCGTTTCGCGATTCGCATTATAGCCATATAAGAAGGGCCTGGCATCTTCGCCAGACCCTTTCAGTTAAATATGTGCCACATTCGGTCAAAAGTGTGCGGGTTTCCCCTTTACGCGAGCGCTTGCGCAACGGCAACGGCTACGGCAACTGTCGCGCCAACCATCGGGTTGTTGCCCATGCCCAGATACCCCATCATCTCGACATGTGCCGGAACGCTCGAGGAACCTGCGAACTGCGCATCGGAATGCATGCGGCCCATCGTGTCGGTCATGCCGTAGCTTGCGGGACCGGCTGCCATGTTATCGGGATGGAGCGTACGGCCCGTGCCACCGCCAGAAGCCACGCTGAAGTACTTCTTGCCCTGCTCGATGCACTCCTTCTTGTACGTGCCCGCAACCGGATGCTGGAAGCGCGTAGGATTCGTGGAGTTGCCCGTGATCGATACGTCGACGCCCTCGTGATGCATGATGGCAACGCCTTCGCGCACATCATCGGCTCCGAAGCAGCGCACGCCTGCGCGCTCCCCTGTCGAATACGGCACCTCGCGCACGATGGCGAGCTCACCCGTGTAGTAGTTGAATTGCGTCTGCACGTAGGTGAAGCCGTTGATGCGGCTGATAATCTGCGCGGCATCCTTGCCCAAGCCGTTCAGGATGACGCGGAGCGGCTTACGTCGCGCCTTGTTGGCGTTCTTGCAGATGCCGATGGCGCCTTCGGCGGCCGCGAAGCTCTCGTGACCAGCCAGAAACGCGAAGCACTCGGTCTCATCGCGCAAGAGCATGGCGGCCAGGTTGCCATGGCCGAGTCCAACCTTGCGGTCATCTGCGACCGAACCGGGGATGCAGAAGCTCTGCAGTCCGATACCGATGGCCTCGGCGGCCTCGGCTGCAGTCTTCACACCCTTCTTGATGGCGATGGCGGCGCCCACGCAATATGCCCAGCACACGTTCTCGAAGCAAATCGGCTGCACGCCCTTGGCGATCTCATAGGGATCGAAGCCTTTTTCCTGGCAGATCTCGCGGCACTGCTCGATGCTGTCGATGCCATACTCGGCGAGGACGGGCATGATCTGGTCGATGCGACGCTCGTAACTTTCAAACAAAGCCATGATATCCGTCCTTTCCTACTCTTGACGCGGGTCGATGTACTTGACGGCATCGTCGAACTGGCCGTAATGGCCCTTCGCCTTCTCGAGCGCGTCATTCGCGTCCATGCCGCCCTTGATGTATTCCATCATCTTGCCTAGGTTCACGAACTCATAACCGATGATCTCGTCGTCGGCATTGAGCGCCTGGCGCGTGATGTAACCCTCGGTGAGGTTTAAGTAGCGCGGGCCCTTTACCTTCGTGGCGTAGGTCGTGCCGACCTGGCTGGAAAGGCCCTTGCCCAGATCTTCCAGGCCGCCGCCGATGACGAGGCCGCCCTCAGAAAATGCGCTCTGGCTGCGCCCGTAGACGATCTGCAGGAACAGCTCGCGCATAGCGGTGTTGATGGCGTCGCATACGAGGTCGGTGTTGAGAGCCTCGAGGATGGTCTTGCCGATGAGGATCTCGGATGCCATGGCTGCCGAATGCGTCATGCCCGAGCAGCCGATGGTCTCGACGAGCGCCTCCTCGATGATGCCGTCCTTCACGTTGAGCGTCAGCTTGCAGCCGCCCTGCTGCGGTGCGCACCAGCCGATGCCGTGCGTAAATCCGCTGACGTCCTCGATTTGCTTGACTTGCACCCATTTGCCCTCTTCGGGAATGGGAGCG
>JAUNJT010000150.1:357-2585 GCA_030533105.1 Eggerthellaceae bacterium | reverse complement strand
TCAACAAGCTGTTAGCCGAGAAGCTAGGGTAGCGTGCGGATAAAACTGTGATGGCTCAGTTCGCCTGTCCGGAGCAGAAGCGCAAAGGCTATCGTCCTGCTGCCTTGTCCTATAATGGACATGGCTTTGAAAGCGCGGAACAGCACGCGGCATTCTGCTCATTCGGAAGGAACGCATCATGTTCAAACACAGGGATGTGCCGGCGATATCGGTGATCGTTCCCGTCTATAACGGCGAAAAATACCTCGGACAATGTTTGAACGGTATCCTGAAGCAGACGTTTCGCGACATCGAGCTGATTGCACTCGATGATGGTTCCACGGACTCGACGCCTGAGATCTTGGCAGATTTTGCGGCGCGGGATTCGCGTGTGCGTGTCGTCACCAAGGAGAACTCCGGGTACGGTGCAACCATCAACCGCGGCATCGATGAAGCGCACGGCGAATTCGTCGGTATCATCGAGGCGGATGACTGGCCGTCTCCCCATATGTATGCCCGCCTTCACCGTGCTGCTGTGCGAAACACCTGCGATTTGGTGAAATGCGATTTCTATACCACGTATGAAACATGGGAGGCATCGGCGAACAATTTCGCGGGCTATCCGGTGGGGCGCGTGTTCGACACGGTCGATGAGCCGCAGGTGCTGTGCATCGCGCCATCGCCGTGGGCGGCACTCTATCGGCGCTCATGGATGCTCGAAAACAACATCCGTTGCCGCGAAACTCCAGGTGCGGCATTCCAAGACACCTCGTTCACGCTCAAGGCGCTGTTTGCAGCGCGCCGCTGCCTGCTCATCGGCGACAATCTGGTGCACTACCGCTGCGATAACGAGGCGTCGTCCACGAATTCCCGCGACAAGGCGCTGGCCGTGTGCGGCGAATATGCCGAGGCGCTTGCCGCTCTGCGACGCATGCCCGATCGTTGCGAGCAGCTGGCTGGTTGGCTCTATGTGATCGAATGGCGCTCGTATGGATGGAACTACACGCGCATCGCTCCCGAACTGCGTCTTCCGTTTGCTGAGCGCGTGCGTGAAGAGTTTCTGGCGGCAGCAGCCGATAGTGCCTGGAATTGCGATCTGTTCGCAGTCGACGAGTTGGAGAGGGTTGCCGAGCTGCTCGAGTTGGGAGCCGAGCAGTTCGTGGAGAGGTATCCGGAAACGTATCAGAAGGTAGGTGGATAGCATGGGCCGTGCGGGGGAGAAGATAACCGTTTCAATCGTGATGCCTGTATATAACGACGAGGCATTCGTCAGGCGCGCTCTTCGGTCGTGTCAAACACAGACCCATAAGAACATTGAAATCATCTGCGTGGATGATGGCAGCACCGATGCTTCGCCCGGCATCCTGCGTGCGGCTGCCTGCGACGATTCGCGTGTGAAGGTGATCGAACTCGAAAAGAACGGTGGGGCGCACAATGCGCGCTGTGCCGGCGTTGCCGAGGCGCGTGGAGCGCTGATCACGTTCCTCGATGCCGATGACGAGCTGGTGCGCGGTGCGTGCGCGCAGATTGCCGACGAGTTCGCGGCCAAACCGTTCGATATTCTGCATTTCGGGATGCATGTGCGCTCGGATGGCACCAAAACCGATGAGGAAGTGCGCGATATCGCCGCGTGGATGACGCCCCCCAAGGGCGACCTGCACGGCCGCGCCATCGTCCTCGGCGGCTTCTCCGATCATACCTACGCGTTTAACTTGTGCGGCAAGGCGTATCATGCCGATGTGGTTCACAAGGCGTTTGACCTGATGGGGGCCCATGACACGAGCTACGGCGAAGATGCTTTGGAGTATTTCGCCATAGCATATCTGTCCACGCTGTATCGCAGCGTGCCGACGAAGCGCCTCTATGTCTACCATCTCGGTGCGGGTGATTCCGGCAACGGCGAGATGTCCGCCGCCGATTTCGCGCGCGTGCTCACGGGCAAGCAGGCGGTCGAGGGCGTGAGGAAGTTGCTGGAGACGCAAGACGCTTTCGAAGAGAACGCCGAGCTATATGAGACGCACCGTGCGGCGCATGTGTCGTTCGTGCTGCGCGTATGGTACGAGAACGTGTGCGACGGCGATAAGGCAGAGTGCCTTTCGGCTCTGCTGGATATATGGCCGCATGATGAGATCGTCGACGTGGTCAGTGGCTTCGGTTCGGATGCACTCGCTGTGCTGCGAAAGTGCCTGGGCGATGTGGAGCTTACCGAAGAACAGCTGCTGAAGTGCGGCTATGCCGACGGCTATGCT
>JAUNJT010000150.1:0-302 GCA_030533105.1 Eggerthellaceae bacterium | reverse complement strand
AAGGAACTGCAGCTGAGCGGGACGTATCGGGCAGGGCGGATGGCGACGGCAGTGCCGCGCAAGTTCGCGGCGTTGATGGTCCGCTAAGGCATCGGCAGGCTGCGTTACGCGAAAGGGGCTGAATCGAGTGGAAGCTGAACGGCAGGAAGAGGGGCAAGCGGGGGAGGACGCGGCGACGTTCGATCCGATGACGGTCGGTGCGTCTGCTGATACGGCACCGGCAGCCGATCCTGCGGTGACCATTATGGTTGCTGCCTACAATTGCGCTGCCTATATCGGCGAGTGCTTGCAATCGCTCAAAG
>JAUNJT010000149.1 GCA_030533105.1 Eggerthellaceae bacterium | reverse complement strand
CCGATGGCCGTGCCATCGAGGTCACGCTTACTGATGCAGGCCGTGCGCATGCAGCCGATATCGCCGCGCGTCATGCGCTTGCTGCAACGGACATCCTCGCAGTTCTGACGGATGAGGAGAAGGAGCAGTTGGGTGCCATCCTCGATAAGCTGGATGCCGAACTCGAGAAGCGTCGTCCTCGCCCTCATGGTCGCTGCTGCAAGCGTTCTGAAGCCCCAGAAGCTGAGGAAGAGAAGCCCGAGGCGTAAAGGGAGCATATTGTCCCTCCTTAGGCGCGATACGCGCCGTTACATGAGGCGTGGCAGGCTGTATATCGGTCTGCCACGTTTTCGTATCCATGCCTAACGATTCGCTTCGCATTACGTGCTTTTGGCGTGCGCTGGTCATGTTGATGGTGCAGCGATACAATCTAACGAAGTACGGTTGATTGATAGGGAGAGGCAGCATGAAGATCTCGGCGTTGATAGAAAACACCTCTGCACGCGAAGACTGCGCCGGCGAATTCGGACTGAGCTTCCTCATCGAGGCGAATGGGCGCCGTGTGCTCTTCGATGCTGGGCAGACCGGTAAAATCATTGAAAACGCGCAGGTGCTGGGTATTGATCTTGGAGGTGTTGATGCCGCAGTGCTATCCCATGGGCACTATGACCATGCTGACGGGTTTCCTTCGTTCTTCAAGATCAACGACCATGCTCCACTGTATGTGCGCACGGGCTACGATGGCGATTTCTGGGCTGATCGCGGTGACTTCATCGGCGTTTCGCGTGCATTGGTCGGAAGCGATCGTGTGACGGTTCTTAACGAAGAGCGCTTCGATTTAGGCGATGGTTTCACAATCCTGTCGTATGCGCATCTTGAGCCGTCGTTTCCCATCGAACCCTTCGGCTTGTATAGAAAAGAGGCAGGAGTACTCATATCGGACACCTTCGAACATGAGCAGTACCTTTTGGTCGTTGAGGGTGCGACACGTTTGCTCGTGAGCGGCTGTTCGCATCGAGGCATCCGAAATATACTCCGCTGGAGTGCCGAAGAGATGCCGACGCATGTTTTGGGAGGCTTCCATTTCATGATGGTGCCGATGGACGATACGGCTTATCTCGATGCTGCCGCAAATGATCTGCTGGCGTTTCCTGTCACGTATATAACGTGCCATTGCACGGGTCTTGAGCAGTACCGTTATCTCGAAGAGCGCATCGGGGATCGGCTCGAATATATCGCTACGGGCCGGGTCATCGAACTCTAAAAGGGAGAATTGCGCCGCAAGGCTTCCTTTACCGCAGCTCCACGTCGTCTACTGAACCGTCAAGCAAATCGACCATAAGCAGACGGTTGCGGATTATGCCCGGCCTATCGAGCAGCACCTTCACGCATTCAGCCGCTTGGATGGAGGAAATGACATACGCCGTGAAGGGCAGGTTGCCAAGCAGTTTATGCTGGCTTTCCCTCTGCGGCTCGCCATAGATGGTTGCGAACGAGACGTCGCCGGGATATACGGTACACGCCTGACCGAACCAGCCTGCGATGGCACCGTATACGATGGGTACACCGAGCTTTTGGCAAGCATGCGCGGTCCAGAAGCGCGCTTCGAGGTTATCGAGGCAATCGATTACGCAATCGACTTCTGAGAGCAGCTCGATGGCATTGGCTTCAGTAAGATAGGTGACGCATGCATCGGCGATGACGTCGCTGTTGATAGCTTGCACGCGTTCTGCGGCCACAAGCGCCTTTTCCCGACCAAGCACTGCTTCGGTGGAAAGCAGCTGCCGGTTAAGGTTGCTTTCCTCGAAGACATCGCCGTCGATGACGCGTAGGAAACCGACGCCGATGCGGGCGAGCGCCTCGATGGCAAGACCGCCGAGTCCGCCGCAACCGACGATTGCGACGCGCTTTTTCGCGAGCGTCGCGCATTCCTCGCTTGAGAGCGCTTGCATGTTCCTGTCGTAGCGGTGTTCCAGGTTCATATCTGCTCCTCGATAGCCTTCGTTTAGGTACTTTGCATTATCCGCCAGCGGATAGGAATCGCAAAGTGAATAGGTGCTCGAAAGCGGCAAGCGCATGTTGGTCGCCGCTTGCGGAAAGCTGCGTACGCTCGAAGGCAAGCGTGCCGAGTTCTCTGCCTTCAAGCGCTTCGATGGCGACGAGACAGTTCTCGTCGCCATCGGTAAATACCCATTGCTTGCTTGCATTCTGCTTAAGGTCGAGCTCATCGCGAAGCCATGCCTCGATTCGGCGGTATGCGATGCCGCAATCGATTTCGATATGTCCTTTATCTGCAAACGTTTGAGTCCCACGTCCTTACACGAAGCGGTATGTCTGCATCATCTCGTTTGCGAGTTTCTTCTTGCGGCATTCGTCGCATACGACTGGCGTATCAGCACTCCCGTCGGCAGCGGCGAACGCGACCGATTCACGCGTGCCCATGAGCGTTCCGCATTCCTCGCAGAATTGCAGTTCGAATTCGCGATTCCAAATGGTGCGGGTCGTTTCGGTTTCGGTGTATTCGATTGCTTTTGTCGGGCAGACGTTCGCGCAGCTTACGCATCCAACGCAGAATGCCGAGGGCTTATCGAACGGAGTGGAAACCTTCTTGTCGACGCCGCGGTTCACGGTGCTGATGGCGCCCGTGC
>JAUNJT010000065.1 GCA_030533105.1 Eggerthellaceae bacterium | reverse complement strand
CGGGTTAGGAAAGAAGAAAGAAGGAATTGCATGGCTAAGAAATCGATGATCGCCAAGGCAAAGCGTGAGCCGAAGTTCTCTACGCGCCAGCACAACCGTTGCACTCGCTGCGGACGTCCCCGCGGCTACTATCGCAAGTTCGGTCTGTGCCGTGTGTGCGTACGCGAACTTGCCAGCAAGGGCGAACTCCCCGGCGTGACCAAGTCTTCGTGGTAATCCGCGATTCTTAACGTCTTTACGCTTATGGGTGTACCCTCGGGGGAGGCGAAGGCGCTAAGGGCGCCTCTCGAACCGGCCGAGTGGTTCATCAAGGACCAAAGGAGAAAACAACAATGAGCATGACCGATCCTATTGCAGATATGCTTACGCGTGTGCGTAATGCGAACTCTGCCGGCAAGCAGACGGTTTCCATGCCGTCAAGCAAGAAGCTTGTCGAAATCGCTCGCATCATGGATCAAGAAGGATACATTGCGGGCTATGAGGTGATCGACGGGCAGCCTCGCGCTACGCTCGAGATCACGTTGAAGTATGGCGACAAGAAGGCCAAGACCATCCGCGGCATCAAGCGCATTTCCAAGCCGGGTCTGCGCATCTATGCCGGCAAGGACGAGCTGCCCCGCGTTTTAGGCGGCCTGGGCACGGCCATCATCTCTACAAGCAGCGGCGTCATGACCGACCGCGATGCTCGCAAGAAGGGCATCGGCGGCGAGGTCGTCGCCTTCATCTGGTAGGAAAGGGAGGGAAAAATCATGTCACGTATTGGCAAGATGCCCATCACCGTTCCTGCCGGCGTCGAAATGACCGTCGACGGCACCACGGTCACCGTCAAGGGCCCCAAAGGCGAGCTTACCCGCGACTTCTCTTCGCTCATGACGATCAAGCAGGATGGCGACACGATCACCGTCGAGCGTCCTGACGATTCCCGTGAGGCGAAGAGCATGCACGGCCTTACCCGCTCGCTTCTGAACAACATGGTCGTCGGCGTTTCGACCGGCTTCTCCAAGAAGCTCGTGATGGTCGGCGTCGGCTATCGTGCAGCGCTCAAGGGCAAGGATCTCGAGATGCAGCTCGGTTACTCGCATCCTGTCAAGGTCGAGTGCCCCGAGGGCATCACGTTCGAAGTTCCTTCTCCGACCGAGATCGTCATCTCCGGTTGCAGCAAGGAGCAGGTCGGCCAAGTTGCAGCCGACGTGCGCAAGTGGCGCAAGCCTGAGCCGTACAAGGGCAAGGGCATCCGTTATGAGAACGAGGTTATCCGCCGCAAGCTCGGCAAGGCAGCCAAGGGCGACTAAGCGAAGGTGTGAGGTAACGAAATGAAGAAACTCAAGAAAAAGCAAGCAAATCTGGCTCGTCGCCACACGCGTGTTCGCGGCAAGGTTTCTGGCACCGCTGATCGTCCGCGTCTGTGCGTAACCCGCAGCAACTCGAACCTGTATGCTCAGGTCATCGATGACGTCAAGGGCATTACCCTGTGCGGCGCATCCACACTCGGTCCGGAGTTCAAGGCAACGGGCAAAAGCGGCGCGACCGTCGAGGGCGCTGCTGAGCTCGGCACTATCATCAGCAAGAAGGCCCAGGAGAAGGGCATCACGACGATCGTCTTCGATCGTGGTGGCAACCTGTATCACGGCCGTATCAAGGCTCTGGGCGATGCTGCCCGCGAAGCCGGACTTATTTTCTAAGAAGGAGTTGGAAGCTTATGGCTCGTAAACAGCAGCAGCAGGAAAACGCCGGAGCTCCCGAGCTCCAAGAGCGCGTTGTCTATATCAACCGCGTTTCCAAGGTTGTCAAGGGCGGTCGTCGTTTCGGTCTGACCGCGCTGGTCGTCGTCGGTGACGGCAATGGCCACGTCGGCGTCGGCATGGGCAAGTCCCAAGAAGTGCCGATCGCCATCAAGAAGGGCGTCGAGGACGCGAAGAAGAACATGTTCACCGTTCCGCTGACCCCAGAGCACACGCTCCCGCATGAGATCATCGGCGAGTATGGTGCCGGTCGCGTGCTGATCAAGCCGGCCACTCCTGGTACCGGCGTTATCGCTGGCGGAGCGGCTCGTGCCGTCATGGAGCTTGCAGGTATCACCGATGTGTTCGCCAAGTCGCTCGGCACCGATAACTGCATGAACGTCGTGAAGGCCACCGCAGAGGGCTTAAAGCAGATGCAGAGCCCCGAGCAGGTTGCCGCCCGTCGCGGCGTCTCCGTCGGCCAGATCTTCGGCTGGAAGGAGAACTAATCATGGCAGAGACGAAGAAGACCCTGCGCATCACGCAGGTCAAAAGCACCATCGCCCGTCCCGGCGATCAGCTCCAGACCCTCAAGGCTTTGGGTCTTGGCAAGATCGGCCGCACGGTCGACCAGGTCGATAACCCTTCCGTCAGGGGCATGATCTTCAAGGTCAAGCATCTGGTGAAGGTTGAGGAAATCTAAGCGTTTCCTTACCACGTAAGATAATTGGAAGTTAGCTGGCGGCGAGCTGCCAGCGCTGGGCAAAAAGCCCAGAGAAGCGAAACGAAGGAGTGTTTCCTATGGAATTGAAGGACCTGCGTCCCGCAGAAGGTTCACGGCATGCGCGCAAGCGCCTTGGCCGCGGTGGCGGTTCCGGTACCGGTAAGACCGCTGGTCGTGGTCTTAACGGTCAGAAGTCCCGCGCTGGTGGCGGCAAGGGTGCCGGTTTCGAGGGCGGCCAGACTCCTCTGGCACGTCGTCTCCCGAAGCTTCCGGGATTTACGAACATCAACCGTGTCGAGTATCTGCCCGTCAACGTCTCCCGTCTCGAAGAGAAGTTCGAGGCTGGCGACGTGGTCGATGGTGAGAGTCTCGCGGCTAAGGGCATCATCAAGCACGCTGACGCATTGGTCAAGGTGCTTGGCGATGGCGAGATCACCAAAGCTCTGACGGTGAAGGTGGATAAGGTCTCTGCTTCGGCTAAAGCTAAGATCGAAGCAGCTGGAGGAAAGGTTGAAGAGCCTTGCTAAGGTCCCTTGTTGACGCGTTCAAAGTCCCCGAACTGCGTAAGAAGATCCTCTTCACGCTCGCGATTCTGGCCCTCTACCGCTTCGGTGCCTATGTGCCCGTTCCCGGTATTCCGTTCCATGAATTCGCAGCGTCGTTCGAGGATTCCGGCGTTTCGATGGCGATGCTCGACTTGTTCACCGGCGGCGCACTCTCGAACTTCTCGGTCTTCTCGCTGGGCATCATGCCCTACATCACCGCATCGATCATCATGCAGCTGATGCAGGGCGTCATCCCCGCGGTCGGCCGTTGGGCTCGTGAAGGCGAAACCGGTCGTCGCCGCATCACGCAGATCACCCGTTATCTGACGCTGGTGCTCGGCCTGATCAACGCCATCGGTTACTTGCTTTTATTCCAGTCCCCGCAATACGGCGTCGTGTTCAGCGATGAGGCTCCGACTTGGTTGACCAGCTTCATCATCGTGTTCACGCTGGTTGCAGGCACTGCGTTCATCATGTGGATGGGCGAACTTATCACGCAGCGCGGCATCGGCAACGGCATGTCGCTGATCATCTTCATCAGCATCGTGTCCCGCGTCCCTGCAGCGATCTTCTCGTCCATCAACCTGAACAATGATCTCGCAAGTGGCATCGCGATCACGGTCGTCACGTTGATCATCGTGCTCGTCTGCATCCCGCTGATCATCTACGTCGAGCGCGCACAGCGCCGCATCCCGGTCAACTACGCGAAGCGCGTCGTGGGCCGCAAGATGATGGGCGGACAGTCCAGCTACATCCCCCTGAAGGTGAACTCCGCGGGCGTTATCCCGATCATCTTCGCAAGCTGCATCCTGTACTTCCCGGCTCAGTTGGCTGCGCTGTTCAATGTTGGCTGGCTCCAGTCGTTCGCGGATGCGGTTTCCACGGGATGGATCAACTGGATCTTGACTGTGCTTCTGATCGTGTTCTTCGCGTACTTCTATACGTCGATGGTATTCAACCCCGATGAGACGGCGGATACCCTGCGCAAGCAAGGCGGGTTCATCCCCGGCGTCCGTCCCGGTACGGCTACCGCGACCTATATCAAGAACGTCATCAAGCGCATCACGCTGCCGGGCGGCCTGTTCATCGCGCTCATCGCCGTTGTGCCGACCATCATCTTCTACTTCACGGGGAATGCACTGGTCCAGGCATTCGGCGGCACGTCGATCCTGATTATGATCGGCGTCGCGCTCGATACCATGAGCAAGGTCGAGTCGCAGCTGAAGATGTACAACTACGACGGATTCTTTAAGTAATCGCGCTTTATCATCGGTAGCGCAGCTCGGGCCCTCCGAGTGCGCGCCGATGTCTGCGCTTAAACCAAATGAGGCGCATCGCGAAGGCGCGATGCTCATAGAAAGGAAACATGATGAATATCGTTTTATTGGGTGGTCCAGGTGCAGGTAAAGGCACGCAGTCCGATAAGCTCGTGGACGCGTTTGGCATGTGCCATATCTCCACGGGAGATATTCTCCGTGGCGCCGTCAAGGCTGGAACCGAACTTGGCAAGAAGGCCAAGGGCTACATGGATGCCGGCGACTTGGTTCCCGACGATCTGATCATCGACATGATGAAGGAGCGTTTCCAGGAGCCCGACACCGCCGAAGGCGTCATCTTGGACGGTTTCCCGCGCACGACGGTTCAGGCAGTCGCCCTTGACAGCCTGCTCGCCGAGCTCGAGCGCCCGCTCGATGCTGCGCTTCTGATCGACGTCGACCCCGAGGTCATCGTCGCTCGCCTGACGTCCCGTCGCATGTGCCGCGAGTGCGGTTACATCGGCAACGTCGCCGATGGCGACACCTGCCCGAAGTGCGGTGGCGCGATGTATCAGCGCGATGACGACAATGAGGATACGGTCCGCAACCGCCTCGACGTGTATGCGAAGTCGACCGCTCCGCTGATCGATTACTATCGCGGCAGCGATCTGTTGGTTACCGTCAACGGTTGCCAGGATCCTGACAAGGTCTTCGCCGACATCAAGGAGCTTCTGGGTCTGTAACGCACACCCGAAAAACAATCATGAAAATCATGCGAGGCGCTATTTATGGCGCCTCGTTTATTTCCGTCCACATGCCCGTCACCGAAAAAATCATTTCATGGCGCATCGCTCACCGAAGGACGCGACAAGTCCGCTCGATGGGGCGAAGAAGCTTGCTATCATCGAGGGCAGTTGGTTCATAGCCTTTCTATTTAGAGGAGATATCATGGCACGTGAATTCAAATCCATGGATGGCAACACCGCTGCGGCGCATGTCTCGTACGCATTCACCGAGGTTGCCGGCATCTATCCCATCACCCCTTCGAGCCCCATGGCAGACTCGGTCGACCAATGGGCCGCTGCCGGTCGGAAGAACATCTTCGGCACGACGGTGAAGGTCTGCGAGATGCAATCGGAGGGCGGTGCTTCGGGTGCCGTTCACGGCTCGTTGGCCGCAGGTGCGTTGACGACGACCTACACCGCAAGCCAGGGCCTGCTTCTGATGATCCCGAACATGTACAAGATCGCCGCCGAGATGCTCCCGTCGGTATTCCATGTGAGCGCGCGCTGCGTCGCCACGCATGCCCTGAACATCTTCGGTGACCACTCCGACGTCATGGCATGCCGTCAAACCGGTTTCGCCATGCTGGCGGAAGGCAACGTGCAGGAGGTCATGGACCTTTCCGCGGTCGCGCATCTTGCCGCCATCAAGGGCCGCGCGCCGTTCTTGAATTTCTTCGATGGTTTCAGGACGTCGCATGAGATCCAGAAGATCGCCGTGTGGGATTACGACGATCTGGCCGAGCTCTGCGATATGGATGCGGTCAAAGCATTCCGCGCACATGCCCTCAATCCCGAGCATCCTGCGATGCGCGGCAGCCATGAGAACGATGATATCTTCTTCCAGAACCGTGAGGCGTGCAACGCCCACTATGACGAGCTCCCGGCAGTCGTCGAGGAGTACATGCACAAGATCAACGACAAGCTCGGCACCGACTACGAGCTGTTCAACTACTACGGCGCTCCCGATGCGGACCGCGTCGTCGTCTGCATGGGCAGCTTCTGCGACGTGTTCGAGGAGGTTATCGATTACCTGAACGCGCACGGCGAGAAGGTCGGACTTGTCAAGGTCCGCCTGTATCGTCCGTTCGTCACCGGGAAGTTCGTCGCCGCGCTGCCTAAGACGGTCAAGAAGATCGCCGTCATGGATCGCACGAAGGAGCCGGGTGCCATCGGCGAGCCTCTGTACATGGATGTCATCAACGCATTGGCAGTCGAGGGAGCCACCGGTATCACCGTCATCGGCGGTCGCTACGGCTTAGGCTCCAAGGATACGCCGCCTGCGAGCGCGTTCGCGGTCTATAAGGAACTCGAGAAGGATGACCCGCAGCGCATCTTCACGGTCGGCATCGTCGACGATGTGACCAATCTCTCGCTTCCCGAAGATCCCAACTGCCCGAACACGGCAGCGGAGGGCACCATCGAGTGCAAGTTCTGGGGTCTGGGCGGCGATGGTACGGTCGGAGCGAACAAGAACTCCATCAAGATCATCGGCGACCATACCGATAAGTACGTCCAAGCGTATTTCCAGTACGACTCCAAGAAGACGGGCGGCATCACCATCAGCCACCTGCGTTTCGGCGACAGCCCGATCCGCAGCCCGTATTACATCAACAAGGCAGACTTCGTGGCATGCCACAATCCGTCCTATGTGACCAAGGGCTTCCGCATGGTCGACGATGTCAAGCCCGGCGGCACGTTCATGATCAACTGCCAGTGGGATTTCGATGAGCTCGAAAAGCATCTCGACGCCGCATCGAAGCGCTACATCGCCAAGAACAACATCAAGCTCTACACCATCAATGCCATCGACCTCGCCATCGAGGTGGGCATGGGCAAGCGCACCAACACGATCTTACAGTCCGCGTTCTTCACGCTGGCGAAGGTTCTCCCGCAAGAGGATGCCATCCAGTACATGAAGGATGCTGCTACCAAGTCGTATCTGAAGAAGGGCCAGGACATCGTCGACATGAATCACAAGGCCATCGATGCCGGCGCGACTGCATTCGTCGCTGTCGACGTTCCCGCATCGTGGGCTGATGCGGTCGATGAGCCGAAGGAAGTCGCGCTTGAAGGCCGTCCCGAGCTTGTGAAGATGGTCACCACCATCATGGAGCCCGTGGGCCGCATGGAGGGCCACAACCTGCCCGTCTCCGCATTCGTCGATCATGCCGATGGCCAGTTCGAGCAGGGCGCATCCGCATACGAAAAGCGCGGCGTTGCCGTCACGGTTCCCACGTGGGATGCCGAGAAGTGCATCCAGTGCAACAACTGCGCGTTCGTGTGCCCGCATGCCACGCTCCGTCCGTATGCCTTAACCGATGAGGAAGCTGCATCTGCACCCGCGGCCATCAAGCTCGCCCCTGCGAAGGGCAAGGCGGCAGCAGGCCTTCAGTACACGCTCGCTTTAAGCCCGCTCGATTGCATGGGTTGCGGCGTGTGCATCGGCCAGTGCCCGACCAACTCGCTTTCCATGGTTCCGACCGATGGCGAGCTCGACCAGCAAGCTGTTTTCGATTACTGCGTCGCGAACGTCTCCGACAAACCTGCGCTCCAGGATGCCACGGTCAAGGGCAGCCAATTCAAGCAGCCGCTCCTGGAGTTCTCCGGCAGCTGCGCGGGCTGCGCCGAGACCTCCTATGCACGTCTGGTCACGCAGCTGTTCGGCGACCGCATGTACGTCTCGAACGCCACGGGCTGCTCGTCCATCTGGGGCGGTCCCGCAGGCACGTCCCCGTATACCGTGAACAAGGAAGGCCGCGGTCCTGCGTGGAGCAACTCGCTGTTCGAGGATAACGCCGAGCACGGCATGGGCATGCTGCTCGGTTACGAGGCCGTCCGCGACATCATCGTGGAGCTTTCGGGAATCATCTTGAAAGCCGAGAAGCCCTCTGATGAGCTGAAGGCTGCGGCGCAGGCATGGCTCGATACGCGCGACGATGCGGAAGCGAGCAAGGAAACCGCCGCACGTTACGTTGAGCTTTTGGAAGAGCATCTTGAGAAGAACCCGCAGTGCAAGGTCTCTCCGCAGATCCTCGAGAAGAAGGAGTATCTGACGAAGAAGTCCTTCTGGATCTTCGGCGGCGACGGTTGGGCGTACGACATCGGCTACGGCGGACTC
>JAUNJT010000064.1 GCA_030533105.1 Eggerthellaceae bacterium | reverse complement strand
GCAAAAGAAGCGCCGCCCTGCGCTAAGGAGTACGCAGGGCGGCTCGAATGTACAGAAGAAGGACCAACGAGTTCAAACCGCGCGAAGGAGGGCGCTGAGGTTTTCACTCGCCACGTAAAGCCTGAAGCAAAAAGCTTCGGACTGGGTTTGCAGTACATCGCTACAAAGAACCAGTACGTTTTCCGACGGGCGATCTGACTCGCGGTTGAGGGGCAACCGAATCACAGTGGCGGTACCGTGCGGGATTTGCACCCGCTTCTCCCAGTTCGGAATCGTCTTTCTTCCTCTAACGGAATACTATACGGAAAAACGAGCGAATTAGAAAGCAGTTATCTTCGGTGAACATGGATTTTCTTGCGCACTTTTTAGTTTTTCTACGCAAAAAACGGCAAGCCGAATCTAGGGTTTATACATTAACCCGCTCTTCACACTGAACCTGGAAAGCGTGTGCCTTTACAGTTCGCTTCCGAATGCCTCACGCTGCATATCGATGAGACGTTGGTGCTCTTCGCGCGTGCCGGATATGAACTCCCACACGAGGTATTCCGGATCTATGCGTGAAATCAGTTTCCCGATGCCAGGCGTGCACCATGGTTGATGGCCATCGACTTTGAATGCATGCCCGAAGGACTTCCAATAGCGGTCGGTGTACGATCCGATGAGCACGGGCGGTTCGGCTTGGATGCGCTTGCAATACTCCCCTGTCAGCGACTGATGGAAGTGCACGCCGCGAATATACGGGAGGATGTCCTCGTTTCGATCGAGGATCTCATTGACGTAGTCGAGCGCCTCCGCCTGCGTTTTAAGGTCGAAGTTCGTGTGCATCAAATGTCCCGTATCGAGCATGAAGCCCTTGTTGGGATATTTCACGCCATCGAGCAGGCGCTTGGCGATCTCGGGACGCAGGAAGTTCAGCCCTGCTTGCCACTGGTTCTCCATCAAAAGGGCGATGCTGCCGTCTTCATCTGCGAATACCTCATTTAAGATCTCGGCTGCCGCATCGACGATTTCCTCATCCGTATGCTTGTAGGAAAACGTGTAGTTCTCGTAAAGACCGCTTTCGCTAACATGGAATACCACGTATTCGGCACCCGTCTTATGCGCGAATTCCATATCGTGCTTGAAACGATCGACGATGATGCGCGGATCGCTGCCGCGCATCTGCGCATACGCTTCCTCAAGGCTGCCGTACTCCTCGATCATCCCCTCTTTATCGCCGCGCCAGAAATCGTACCATGTGATGTAATACCCCAAGTGCACGCCTACGGTCAGATCAGCTGGGATGATGCCGCGCTCGTCCGGACCATATTCCATCACCTCTACGCCATCGAAATCCTTCGTGAACTCGCGGAAATCCGCCTCATCCGCGTAGCGATCGGTATCTTCATAGCAAGTCGTCGTATTGAACAGGGTCTTCATCTCGTCATGCGCTCTTTCGAAAAACTCGTTTCTATTTCGATGCCAGATGCATGAGCGAATCGCTCATGCTGCCTTCGATATTCACATCGCTTACCGTCCAGCTCGCCATATCGCAGCGCGCCTTGACGGCAACGCAATTCTGTACATGCCATTCGAAATAGCTCTTCGTCGAATCGACAAGCGCATCCATCACGCACATGATGGTTCCACCATGACCAACGACGATGCATTCGGAAAGGCCCATCTCGTACGCCTGCGTAACTGCAGACTTGAAGGCTCGAATGACGCGATCCTGAAAGATCGCCCGACTCTCCCCATTCGGACATACACCCTCAGCACCGGAATTGACCCATTCGATATAGGCGTCATCGTTGATCATCTCGCACGCCGTACGTCCTTCGAAATCCCCGAAATCCATCTCCTGCAAGCCGTCTACGATGACTTGGCGTGCCCTTGGATAAAGGATGGATGCCGTCTGGCGTGCTCGCAGAAGCGGACTTACGAACACGACGGGCGTCTCGCATTTCGCGAACACGTCATGCACGGAAGCCTCGCGGGCACATTCCACACCTTCACCGCAAAGCGGCTCGTCGGTGCTGCCGTTGTAACGCTTCTCGAGATTCCCCTGCGTCTTGCCGTGCCTCACGAGCGTCACGTGCATGATCCGCTTGAGCGTCTGCGGGATACCCCAAACCATGCGAATGACCTCATCGGCGTGCTGCGCCAACTCGTTGGTCAGCCTGCCCGCGGTTTCGCGGAAAAGGCGGTCGGAATACTCGAGGGGAATGACGCCGCTACCCACTTCGGTCGCGATGACGACATCGCGGCTCAGAAGAAGCGGCATAAGCTCATCGATTGCCGCCTGCTTATCGGGCGTTTCCGCAAGGAATGCCCGCACGGCCTCTTGCACGTCGTAGATGACCGGGCTATCGGAATGCACGTCCGCAGACATCTGCTCGGCCGTATAGCCGAGCTTCTTTGCATACGTCCGCTTCCCGGAGGCAATAGGGCCAGTGATTAGTATCACAGGAAGAACACCACCTTTTGGGCAACGAGCAAAGCGATCAGCATCGCAAGCTCGGCGATTTGCAGGAAGAATCCCGAAAGGTCGCCGCTCATGCCGCCGAACTGCTTGCGCGCCGTAATATACAGATACACCACGGCTATCGCCGCGGCGATGATCACGAAGATGGCGGCAACCCAATCGAGCAGGACCATGCACACGACGCATACGATGAACACGATGGCGAGCACCATCATCGATGAGCGTTCGGATGACTCGCGATTGAAGGTGGCGAGCATGCCCTTATCGCTCGACTTCGGGAACATGAGCGCGCACATGCCGCTCAAGACGCGCTCGAGCACATAGATGCACACGATGAGTCCCACGGTCGAAAGCGTGATATCGAGTTCGAAGACTATGGCGCAATAGATGAGAAGATAGAGAACCGTGCAGATGATCGCGAACGCCCCGACATGCGGGTCGGCGAGGATCTTGCGCTTCTTGGCCGGCGATGCGTGGCTCGAGATCGCGTCGCACACATCGACGAACCCGTCCATGTGTATGGCGCCAGCGACCAGAAACGGTACGCCCACAAAGCCCACCGCCCGCAAAAATGCGGAAAACTCGCATATGCCGCACAGCCACCACCATATGAGCGCAACGACCCCTATGAGGACTCCAACCAAAGGAAATGCAGCGAGGATATAACGCATGTCATCTTCGGATAGATTCAATGAGCGCGGAATCGGCACGCGCGAGAACATTGCGAGCGAGCACGCTATGTAACGGAGCACCTTCACAGGCTTATCCTTTATCCTTTCACCATGGTGGGGATACCCGCCGCGAAATCGAGCACAACGTCCGCTTTCGCTGCAACCTTACAGTTCAGCGTGCCTAAAGCACGCACATATTCGTCAGTCGGAACAGGATACTCTATCCCGTCGCTGCCGACATCGTTCGTCACGATGATGAGCTGGCTGCATTGCGCCGCAAGCGCATCGATGCCGCGCTCGATGCAATCGGCAGCAGCATACGCATCTTGCCATCCTACCTGCTCATCATAGCATTCATCGGACAACAGATTGCCAAGGCATTCGAGCAACACGATCGAACCTTGAGGCACGAAAACCTCATCGAGTCCTCCGTAGCATTCGATGGTCGCAAAGCCCTTGTCGGCACGTTGCGCGCGGTGCCTGTCGATCTTCGCATACTCTTCGGCACCATAGGGCTTCATCGTCGCGATGTAGGTGCGCGGTGCATCGGAGCACATGCAGAGAGCCTCTCCGAACGTGCTCTTGCCGCATGCGCTGCCGCCGGCAAGCAGCACCATGTGCGCCTGCCGTGCACGATCGAGTACATTGTCGCAAAAGCTGTTCACCATCACACCAAATCCGCATCGTATGCGTCGATGCCCAGTCCCGTAAACGAAGTGCCGTCATATACGCGCAGCGCCATATCGAGCAACGGGAAGAGGCACACGGCACCCGTACCCTCTCCTAGCCTCATGTCAGCATGGATCGGTGCGCGTAAGCCTATGGCAACGAGGACGGCCTTCACCGCCGGCTCGGCAGAAGCGTGCGAGGAGAGCATCGCATCTTTGGCCTTCGGGAACATGCGAATCGCGACAAGGGCCGCAACAGCGCTGATGAAGCCGTCGATAACCACGGGAACGCGAGCTTCCGCAGCGCCCAGATATACGCCGACGAGACCCGCGATATCGAGTCCTCCGACCTTCGAGAGCACGTCGAGGGGATCTGCCGCATCGGGTTTGTTCACGTCGATCGCACGCTCGATCGCACGGATCTTGCGCATAAGTCCCTCATCCGAGAGCCCCGCGCCCTTGCCTGTTACATCACCAGGCTCCATGTCGAGCAATACCGATGCCAACGCGGAGCTCGACGTTGTGTTCCCGATGCCCATCTCGCCCGTTGCGAAGATGCGATAGCCTTGCGATACGAGCTCACGAACGATCTCGACGCCTGTCCAAATCGCCTGGGCAGCCTGCTCGCGGCTCATGGCGGGACCTTTCGCCATGTTGTTCGTTCCATCCATGACCTTGCAATCGCGCACGTTCGGCGCAGGAAACACCATGCCGACGTTTACGGGAAACACCTTCGCTCCCGCTACGGCACCCATGCGGCATACGCTGCTCTGTGCACGCGCCATGTTCTCGGCAACAAGAGCGGTGACTTCCTGACCGGTCTGCGTAACGCCTTCCTCGACAACTCCGTTATCGGCGCACATGGCTATGACCGCACGTTTAGAGATATCGATATCGGCGCTGCCAGTGCATGCGGCGATGCGCTCGATGGCCGTCTCGAGCAAGCCAAGGCTGCCGATAGGCTTGGCGACGGCATTCCATCGCCTACGCGCTTCTGCCCGTGCTTTTTCATCGGCACCGGGAATCTGCAGTGCGAGAATTCTCTCTTCGTAGCTCATGCATTACCCGCTTTCGTAGATTGAATCGTGCGACCGAACACGCAACCATGTTGCGAAAAGGCCGTTATAGTCCAACCAGTAAGAATAGCACAGCGATCACTGCTCTCCCCGTTTTGGGCAAAAAAGGGCAAGTCCTTTCTCGCAATCCCCCGACAGCCGAAAGCGCACATTACACGTTCGCCGAAAGACGAAAAAAACTTCTTGACGTACGCACAGCGGCACCCTAGAATCCCACGAAGGTTCAAAAGAAAGGTACGCATGACGTTTTTTGCACATAACATGAGCAAGAACAGCGAAGTCGCAAGCGGCTTCGCCATGCATGCGTATTATCGATATATCTAGCACACGACCCGCTCGCTGAGCAGGAGCTTGAGCGCATGCCCAAGCTCGTATCCGCAAGAACGGTTCGTGTGCGAAACCCGATGCCCCACCTGGGCATCTTTTATTGTACGAAGCTTTTCCCGCAATGATTCGCCCCGCACCACAAACCGCAGCAGCGAATCCAGATAAAGAAGACAGGTAGAAACGATGGTTATTAAAATTCTTCTGATGATCGTGTTCATCGCAGTGATCATCGCAATCGGCATCATGGAACGCCGTCACTCGAAGAGCGTTGACGGCTACATCTTAGGCGGCCGTAACGTCGGCCCTTGGCTTTCCGCATTCGCATTCGGCACGAGCTACTTCTCCGCCGTTATCTTCATCGGCTATGCCGGACAGTTCGGTTGGAAATTCGGCATCGCAGCCACATGGATCGGCATCGGCAACGCTGTGCTCGGTTCGCTGCTCGCCTGGTGGATCTTAGGTTCCCGTACCCGTGAGATGACCCAGCGCCTCAAGGCATCGACCATGCCCGAGTTCTTGGGCTTGCGTTTCAACAGCAAGGCGATCCGCATCGCGGCCGCACTCATCATCTTCGTGTTCATGATCCCCTACACCGCGTCGGTCTACAACGGACTCTCCCGCTTGTTCGAGATGGCGTTCGGCGTTCCGTATGAATACTGCATCATCGGCATGGCCATCGTGACCTGCATCTATGTCGTCGTCGGCGGATACATGGCAACCGTCATGAACGACTTCGTTCAGGGCATCATCATGCTCATCGGCATCATCGCGGTCATCGCGGCCGTCCTAAACGGCAACGGCGGATTCTCCGAAGCGATCCTCAATCTTTCGCACATCGAGGCGGAGGGGACCACCTTAAGCGGCGCCTTCGTATCGTTCTTCGGACCCGCACCGCTCGATTTGCTGTCCGTCATCATCTTAACGTCGCTCGGTACTTGGGGCTTGCCGCAGATGGTCACGAAATTCTATGCCATCAAACAGGGTCCGGCCATTAAGCAGGGCGCCATCATCTCGACGATCTTCGCCATCGTCGTCGCAGGCGGAAGCTACTTCCTCGGCGGCTTCGGACGCCTGTATGGCGACAGCATCGCCATCAACGCGAACGGCACGCCGGTATTCGACTCCATCATCCCGACGATGCTTTCGTCGCTGCCTGACATCCTCGTCGGCGTCGTGGTCGTGCTCGTGCTGTCCGCCTCCATGTCGACGCTCTCCTCGCTCGTTCTGACCTCGTCGTCGACGCTGACGCTCGACCTCGTTGACAAGAACTTCGTCAAGAAGGGCCTCGACGAGCAGAACAAGGTCAAGTGGATGCGCGCGTTCGTCATCGTGTTCGTCGCCATCAGCGCGGCTCTGGCGCTTTTGCAGTACAACTCCTCGATCAACTTCATCGCCCAGCTCATGGGCATCTCCTGGGGCGCGTTGGCCGGCTCCTTCCTCGGCCCGTTCTTCTGGGGTCTGTTCAGCGGCCGCATCTCGAAGGCTGCGGTCTGGGCGAGCTTCATCTTCGGCGTGGGCTTGACCACCTCGAACATGATCTTCGGTTTCATCGGTTCCCCGATCGTCGCCGGCGCCATCGCCATCGTCGCATCGCTTATAATCGTTCCGATAGTCTCGCTCGTCACGCCCGCTGTGCCGTTCGATATCAAGCCGCCGCAACAGCTCGGCGCCATCGACCGCGAGTACCTGCATGAGCTCGAAGAGGAAGAGCTCGAAGAGGCCCAGGCTGCCGCTGAGGCTGCAGCTGAGACGCAGGCTGTCACAAGCTAGGCGGTCATTTCACAAAGACTCGAAGGAGGAACGCATGCAGTACCGCAGCACTGAGCGCATCACCGAGCAGGTTTCGCTTCTAGGCTACGGCTGCATGCGTTTCTCGCGTAAAGCGGGGTTCATCGACCAGGAGAAGGCCGAGCGCGAGCTTGCGCTTGCAATCGAGCAGGGTGTCACGTACTTCGACACCGCCTACACCTACCCTGGCTCCGAGGAATCGCTTGGCAAGTTCATCGCGCATAGCGGAAATCGGAAGCGCATGCTCATCGCGACGAAGGTACCCCATTACCTCTGCGATTCGATTGATGATTTCGAGCGCATCTTCACAGAGCAGCTCAAGCGCCTCAAAACCGACCATGTCGACTTCTACCTCATGCATATGATCACAAGCCTTGCTGGATGGGAACGATGCATGAGCATGGGCGTGCCTCAATGGATCGAGCAGAAGAAGGCAGGCGGGCAGATCAAGCACATCGGATTCTCATACCATGGCGGGCGCGAGGATTTCCCGAAAATCGTCGATGCGTATGACTGGGATTTCTGCCAGATTCAGCTGAATTACCTCGATGCAGGCTCGCAAGCGGGACTCGATGGCTTGTTCTATGCGGCGGCGCGCGGTCTTGGCGTCATCATCATGGAGCCATTGCGCGGCGGGAAATTGGTCGATGACCTGCCCGCGGGCGCGAAACGCGTGTTCCAGGAAGCCAATGAGACGCGCGCGAAGGCCGGCAAGCAGCGCCTTTCACTTGCGCAATGGGGTCTGCAGTGGCTCTTCGACCTGCCTGAAGTCATGTGCGTGCTTTCGGGCATGAACAGCTTCGACCAGATCAACGAGAACTGCGCTATCGCCGATAGCGCGCTACCCCGTTCCTTAAACCCCGAAGACGATGCAGCCTACGATGCCGCCATCGCGCAAATCCGCGCCGTCGAGAAAGTGCCGTGCACGGGTTGCGGTTACTGCATGCCATGCGTGAAGGGCATCGATATCCCCACCTGCTTCCACAGCTACAACCTGCGTTTCTCAGAAGGATTGATTTCGGGATTCACCGCCCACATCGCGACAACCGCATTAGCCGCCGAGCCGAAGAGCGCAAGCCTGTGCATCAAATGCGGCAAGTGCGCCAAGCGCTGCCCGCAGCACATCGACATCCCCACCGAGATGGAGCATGTGGCGAAGTTGTACGAAGGTCCTC
>JAUNJT010000063.1 GCA_030533105.1 Eggerthellaceae bacterium | reverse complement strand
GGTGCCGAAGAGGCCAGCTATGTCACCGGTCAGGCCATCGCGGTCGACGGTGGTTACACCTGCGTCTAACAGTTCGGTTACAAAGAATCGAGCTTACACGGTCCGCGCCGAAAAGGTGCGGGCCTTTTTTTATGCGAAAAGCTTGCGTTTCGCATATTTGGCTGTATAATATCCCCAGTTCAATATACCCCTAGGGAGTATACGAGGAGCAATTATGGATCATGAAACCTGCACGTGTCGCAAAAAAGCGACGCCGCGTGATGATGAGTTCCAAGCTAATTTGCAGAAGCGCCTGAACCGTGCTATCGGCCAGCTCGGCGGCGTGAAGATCATGCTTGATGAGAACCGCTATTGCGGCGATGTGCTGTTGCAGCTATCAGCTGCAGAGCGTGCGGTGCATCGGGTAAGCGAGCTTATCCTGGAAAATCACCTGCATACGTGCGTTGTGGAGCAGGTCCGCGAAGGCAACGATGAAGTGGTCGACGAGGCCATGGATCTGATTAGGAAGTTCGGAAGCCGCTGATGGCGAACCAGAAGTTCTATGTAACAGGCATGACGTGCGCGGCATGTTCTGCGCGCGTGGAGAAGGTGACCAGCGAAGTCCCTGGTGTGGAAAACGCTGTCGTGAACCTGCTGAAGAACAGCATGGAGGTTAGCTACGATGGAGACCCTGCGACTATCGCGGCCATAAGCGCAGCGGTCGATAAGGCTGGGTACGGTGCAATTCCGCGACAAGAGGGGGAGCGTGGCGCGTCCGGCGCATTAGGCGCAGCACCCCTCGTAAAACCAGAAAACCTTGCAGCAAGAGAGGCGCGCACGGTTCGCCTTCGCCTCATCGTGAGTTTCATATTCTGCATCCCTCTGTTCTATGTGGATATGGGCCACATGTACGGATGGCCCCTGCCTTCCTGCTTTTTGGGTGCCGAGAATGCGATGACGCTTGGAATCACTCAGCTTTGCCTGGTTATTCCGATTGTGATCGTGAACTTCAAGTTCTTCAAAAACGGCTTCAAAGGACTCATCCATGGCTCACCGAACATGGACACCCTCGTGGCGCTCGGCGCAACGGCCTCGCTTGTTTACAGCATGGTCCAGCTCTACGTTGCCGGCGTTGCAGCTGGTACAGGCGATTTCGAGGCGGCG
This sequence comes from Eggerthellaceae bacterium, assembly GCA_030533105.1. Lineage (GTDB taxonomy): Bacteria > Actinomycetota > Coriobacteriia > Coriobacteriales > Eggerthellaceae > SIG42. The sequence goes on along the minus strand of JAUNJT010000063.1, from coordinate 7,045 downwards.
CATGCATCGGTCATGGATATGTACTTCGAAGGTGCTGGCATGATACTTACGCTCATCACGCTCGGCAAGTACTTCGAAGCCCGCTCGAAAGGACGCACGACCGACGCCATCACGGCGTTGATGGATCTTGCTCCTAAGACCGCTACGCTCATCTCCGATGACGGAAGCGAGCAGGAAGTCGCCGTCGAATACGTGAATCCAGGCGATGTGCTCATCGTTCGGGCGGGCCAGGGCATTCCCGTCGATGGCGTGGTCATCGAAGGAAGCGGCATCGTCGACGAATCCGCGCTGACGGGCGAGAGCATCCCTGTCGAGAAAGGCAAAGGCAGCAAGGTGACGGGCGCTACCGTGAACACCGCCGGGTATTTCAAGATGAGGGCGGAGCACGTGGGCAACGACACGGCGCTCGCGCACATCATCCAATTGGTCGATGATGCGACGAGCTCGAAGGCACCCATTCAGCGTATCGCCGACAGAATCAGCGCGGTGTTCGTGCCCGCTGTCATCGGCATCGCGGTTGCCGTGTTTCTCATCTGGCTTTTCGCGACGGGGATGGACGTGTCGCGCGCGGTGGTGCACGGCATCTCGGTTCTGGTCATCAGCTGTCCCTGCGCTTTGGGATTGGCCACGCCGACAGCGATCATGGTGGGAACGGGTCGCGGTGCTAAGCAGGGCATCCTCATAAAGAGCGCCGAGGCGTTGGAGAACGCGCACGATGTCACTACCGTGGTGCTCGACAAGACGGGTACGATCACGAAGGGCGTACCCGAAGTGACCGACGTGGTATGCGCTGAAGACATCGATGAATCCGACCTGCTCATGTTGGCGTATGGCCTTGAGAAGAGAAGCGAGCATCCGCTTGCGAAGGCCATCTGCGCCTTCGCGGAAGAGAAGGATAGCGACCAGCTGCCCGTAAAGGACTTCCACCAAGTTCCAGGACGGGGCCTGTCCGGTATGACCGAAGGGGCTTTGGCTTACGCCGGCAATGCTGCCATGATGGCCGATGCAGGTATCGAGCTCAACGACCTCGCCCTGCGTGCTGAGGAGCTTGCGCAAGAGGGCAAGACGCCGTTGTTCTTCGCATGGTCGGGGCAATTGCTCGGCATCATCGCGGTTGCCGATCAAGTGAAGCCTACGAGCGAGATGGCGGTTGCCGAGCTTTCCGCACTCGGCGTGCGAACCGTGATGCTCACGGGTGACAACGAGCGTACGGCACGTGCCATCCAGGCGCAAGTTGGCATCGATGAGGTGGTTGCGGACATGCTGCCTGCAGACAAGGATGCCAAGATCCAGCTGCTTGAAAAGGACGGTAAGGTTGCGATGGTGGGTGATGGCGTGAATGACGCGCCTGCACTTGCACGCGCCGATGTCGGCATCGCCATCGGAGCGGGCACCGATGTTGCCATCGAAAGCGCGGATATGGTGTTAGTGCGCAATGATCTTCTAGACGTTGCTGCCGCGATCCAGCTTTCGCGCGCCACCATGAGAAACATCAAGCAGAACCTGTTCTGGGCATTGTTCTACAACGTGCTCTGCATACCGATCGCAGCTGGCGCTCTTTCGGGTTTGGGGATTACGCTCACGCCTGATTTCGCGGCAGCGGCCATGAGCTTAAGCAGCATCTTCGTCGTGAGCAATGCGCTGCGTTTGCGCGCATGGAAGCCGAAATGGGCTACTGTGAAATGAAACGACAAGCGGCAAGAAAGGAAGAATAGACCATGAGCTTGTTCAGCAAGAAGGAAACCGTGAAACTCGACGTTAAGGGCATGCATTGCGAGAAGTGCGTCGCCCGCGTCAAGGAAGCCCTCGAGGGTGTCGAGGGCGTGACGAAGGTCGCGGTCGACCTGGCAAGCGATTCCGCGGTCGCCGAAGGACATGGTTTCGATACGGCAGCTATGATCGCCGCCATTGAGGCTTGCGGTTTCGAAGCGGCGCTTGCCGAGTAAGCGTTCTGTTAGGCGCGCTCGACATGCAGCGCGCGCATGGCGTTTAAGATGGCGAGCACGGCGACGCCGACATCGCCGAATACCGCGAGCCACAATGTCGCGATGCCGAACACGGCAAGGACGAGGATCGCGATCTTCACGCCGAGGGCGAAGATGATGTTTTGCCACACGATGCGCATCGTGCGCTTCGCGATGCGGATGGAAGCGGCTATCTTTGCGGGTGCGTCATCCATGAGCACGACATCGGCTGCTTCGATGGCCGCATCGCTTCCTAAAGCACCCATGGCGATGCCGATGTCAGCGCGCATGAGCGCGGGGGCATCGTTGATGCCGTCTCCAACGAACGAAAGCGTATGCTTCTTTGAGGTCTTCGTAGCGAGAAGCTGCTCGACGGCTTCGACCTTCTCCTGCGGGAGCAGCTGGGCTCGATAATCGCTGATGCCGAGTTCGCTCGCTACGGCAGAGGCGACATCCTCACGGTCGCCAGTGAGCATGACCGTACGTGCCCCTATCTCCTTTAATTGCTCGATCGTTGTTGCAGCGTCTGGTTTAAGCGTGTCGCCGATGAGCAAATGGCCCATATACACATCATCGCATGCCACGAAAAGCAAGGTTCCGATACCACTCGGATCTTTTCCAGGCATCCCCGAAACGCCTTCCATGAGCAGGCGGTTGCCGACTTTCACATGCATGCCATCAACGGTGGCGCTAACGCCCTGGCCTGCGATTTCCGAAACGTCGGTCACGCATGATTGATCGATGACCACTCCGCTTCCATACGCTTCGAAGGCTTCGCGGATGCTTGCTGCAATCGGGTGCAGGCTGAACGCCTCAGCATGGGCAGCCACGCGCAGAAGCTCCAAAACCTCGGTATCGCCATCACGCGCAGGTACCGCTTCGATGACACTGAACTTGCCTGTGCTCAGCGTTCCGGTCTTGTCCATGACGACCGTATCGCAATGCGCGAGTGCCTCAAGGTAGTTACCGCCTTTGACGAGGATTCCCTGCCTTGATGCGCCGCCGATACCTCCGAAAAAGCTTAGAGGAACGCTGATCACGAGCGCGCATGGGCAGCTGACGACCAAAAAGACCAGTCCGCGTTGAATCCAGTCGCTCCATGCTCCAGCCCCGAGTAGGGGAGGGATGATAGCCAACAGCACTGCGCAGCCGACGACGATCGGCGTGTAATAGCGGGCAAAACGCGTGATGAACGCCTCGCTTGTTGCTTTTCGCTCGCTCGCGTCCTCCACGAGCGCAAGGATACGCTGCACGGTGGACTCGCCATACGGCTTGGTCACCTTCACGGTGATAAGGCCGCGTAAGTTGATGCAGCCTGAGATAACCTCGTCACCAGCACCCACGTTTCTCGGCAGGCTCTCGCCGGTGAGCGCGCTTGTATCGAGCTGGCTTGCACCCGATTGCACGATGCCATCGAGCGGAACACGCTCGCCAGGCTTTATGACGATGGTCTGTCCGACCTCGACGCTATCGGGGTCGACGAGGTAGCTGCAGCCTGCTTCGGGGTCGAGCAGATTCGCATACTCGGGAGCGATGTCCATGAGCTCAGCGATGGATTTGCGGCTTTTGCTGACGGCGTAATCCTCGAAGAACGTGCCAACTTGGAAGAAGAGCATGACTGCAGCGCCCTCTGCCATATGCGGTTCAGCTTCCGGGAAAAGCACAAGTGCGAACGCTCCGATGGTTGCGATGCTCATGAGGAAATTCTCATCGAGAACCTGTCCATGCACGATGCCTCGTGCCGCCTTAGCTAAAACATCAAAGCCGGCGATGAGGTAGGGCACTAAGAACAGGACGAACTCGACATAGAGCGCCTGGGGATACGGTAACCACTCATCAATGGGAAGCATGAGGATGACGCCATAGATAACAAGGGCTATGACGATACGGGTGAGCCTGCGCTTTTGCTTAGAGGTCATGGCGAAAAAGGTCTAAGGGAAGTAGATTACTTCACGTTCAGGACGACATCCGGTTCGATTGCTTTGAAGATGGCGATGCTTTTCGCGAGCGCATCGGAAAACGCGCCGTCCTCAGCATCAAGCGTGAAGCGTTGGAGCATGAAGTTGACTTTGGCGCTGTTGACGCCATCGAGTTTGGAGATCTTGTCTTCGATTTTCGCGGCGCAGTTGGCGCAGCACTCGTTTTCGAATTTGTAGGTCTTGCGCATGCGGTTCTTCTTTCGAGAAATAATCAGGCTCGTCTTACTCGCAGATGTGGTTCATGCCTTGGGAGAGGATGGTGAACACGTGATCGTCGGCAAGCGAGTAGATGACGTTCTTGCCATCGCGGCTGAAACGCACCAAGTGCGCCTGCTTGAGCACGCGCAGCTGGTGGCTCACTGCGCTTTGGCTGGCACCGACTGCTTGGGAAATATGCGCAACGCATAGATCCTTCTCCATGAGGGCATAGAGGATTTTGACGCGCGTGGTGTCGGCGAAGACCTTGAACAGATCAGCCAGGTCGAAAAGCAGCTCTTCCTCAGGCATTCCTTCGGAAAGGGAGGCCTCGTTTTCTTCTGCTGTGCAATGAATGTCATTTCTCGTCTCGTCCATGCTGATTCCTATCTGCTTTGCTTAAATGAACATATGAACAATCATTCATAAGTATATGATTCAATGGCCCTTTGTCAAGACGTTTTCCTGGGGAAGGGGCATTTCTGGAAGGAGGGGCGTAGGGTTTTCTGCTTAGAACAGCGTGCCCTTAAAGCAGATCATCGGTCGATTCGCGTCATAATCCCAGCTGTGATGTGCGCCGCCTCTGCAGAAGCGCGCGTGCTCGCACGCGTGGCAGTCCTCGTTCAGCTCCGAAAGGTCATGTCGGAAGAATTCGAAGCGATTCTCCCAAACATCGCGCAATCGGTCGGTGCGGATGTTGCCCTGGATGACCTCGGGGCGGCGTTCGATGTCAAGGCATGCGCCGATGTCGCCGTTTGCCATGATGGATGCGGTGTATATGCCGGCATTGCACAGCCAATACCATTCACGTACCTCCGCCTCGTATTCGAGTCCGAGGTAATGGGTGCAGCCATATTCGAGCGGGTAACCCGCCTGACGCTTTTCCCGGATGAATTCGAAGAGGCGCACGTAATCATCCTTTGTGAGCATGAGCTCGGGGCGCGTAAGCGCGCGGCCGATCGGTTCGAGGTTGATGACGCGCCATGAGTCGATATCGATGCCGTCCATGATATCGAAGAGCGCATCGAGCTCGCCTATGTTCCCATGATTGATGACGGTGGTCACCTGCACTGCATGGAAGGTGCCCACGTCGATGAGATTCTGGATTCCGGCCATGGCGCGATCGTATCCGCCAGCTAATCCGCGCAGCGCATCATGCGTATCGCGCAGGCCATCGATGGAAACCGAGATGGTGCCCATGCCGACATCGGCAAGACGCTTGGCCACCTCGGGTGTGATAAGCGTTGCATTGCTTGTCATGCCCCAGCGGAAACCTTGATCGTGTGCATAGCCCATGATGTCGAAAAAATCACGGTTGAGGAGGGGCTCGCCACCTGTGATGCACAGCTGCATGCGCGAGATGTCGAAATCGGCTTTCACCTGATCGATGATGTCGAACCATTCCTCACGTGAAAGATCGTCGGGGTTTTTCAAGCCCGGTGCACAGGAGCTGCCGCAGTGGAAGCAGCGCTCATTGCATTGCAGTGTGAGCTCGAAGAAGAGTTTGCGCAGTTCTGGGGCGCGATACAGCTTACGCGTGAAGTCGGCGAGCGCGTTTAAGTGGCTTGTCTTGACATCGATAAGGTTCATAGAGGCTACGCAGGGGGTCCGTAAACGGGAGGTTGGATGTTACGCGTGGGCTCATAGGTTGATGAATTGGCGCTCGAGTTGAACCATTCCGGTGGACCATACACGCATACGGGCTCGTTGTCTTTAGGGATGAACCGATTCGATTCCTGCTGGGACTCAAAATCCTCGGGCGGTCCATACACGCCCTCGATCAGGTTCTGATCCACCTCGAAATCCTCGGGTGGTCCATACACATCTTCAAGCTCATTGTAGCTTGGGTCGTAGTCGTCCTGCTCGACGGGCTCGAGTCCGAGGTCCTCAGGCGGGCCATATACCGTTTCTATCTCGTTGTTATTGGGATCGAAATCCTCGGGAGGTCCGTACACGTCTACGGGCTCGTTTTTGTTGGGATCGAAGGTACTGGGCGGGCCGTACACGGATTCCGGTCTGTTGCTGCATGCGCTGAACAGCGCGCAGCCAGTCAGGCCGAGTGCCGCAAGGATGCCCGCAGCGGTGAAGCTTCTGCGTGTCAATGGTTTCATGTGTGCACCTCCAACACTATGGTTGAGCTTGCTTGATTGTAACGCAAAGGACCTTTGGAATACAGGTTTAGCGAACAGCCATGTTGTGCAGCCACATATCTAATAGTAATATATTAGGAAAGGAGGATTTATGGGTACGAACATTTCTATATATCTCAGCGACGAAGCGCTGGCGAAGCTCGATGATGCGGTTGCGAAGCAGGCTGCGAAGGATAGGGCCGATGGCCTTTCGGGTCGCAAGGTTGCAAGCCGATCGAGTGTCTTGGAGCGATTGATAATCGAAGGTATCGAGGGGAATGGCGTACTTGATCGGAAAACCATCGAGTACTTCGCGGTTTCACTTGCGAAGAAGTATGGAGCCAAAGAGGTATCCCTGTTCGGATCGTACGCGCGCAACGAGGCAAGAGCAGATTCCGATGTCGATATCCTGCTTGACAAGGGGGCAATCCGAGGGATGGGGGTGCTTGATTTCCAGGACGAACTATCCGCATTGCTTAACAAGTCGGTCGATGTTGTCACTACGGTTGGCGCAAGCGAGCGCTTCTTGAAGAAGATACAGCGCGAGAAAGTGGTGCTCTATGAAGCAGGCTGAAAGAGATATCGACCAGTTGTTCGTCATCAAACGATATTGCGATCGCCTTTCTTGTGCTTTGGAGCGATTCGACGCAACGTACGATACGTTCGTTAATGATTCGGTTTTGCAGGATAGCTGCTCGTTGTGCATCATCCAGATAGGGGAAGCGGTGAATCGCCTTTCCGACGAATTCATCCAGTCCCATCCCGAAATCGACTGGAA
>JAUNJT010000062.1 GCA_030533105.1 Eggerthellaceae bacterium | reverse complement strand
GAAGTCTTCCTTGTATTGCTTGCGCTGGATGATGAGATTGACCATGGTCATCGAAAGCGCCGGGTCGCTTCCGGGCTTCACGGGGATGAACTCATCGGCGAAACCGGCCGTCGCATCGAATAGCAAGCCGATGTCGACGATCTTCGCGCCATTGGCGCGTGCCTCGACCAGGTGCTTGGCGATGCGCTGCTGGTTCTCGACAGGATTCGCACCCCAAACGATGATGTAATCGGACGTGTCGAAATTCTTCGGGTCGGTCGTCATGTACTTGTAGAAGTTCCCGAAATCGAAGAACGCCGCATAGAACGGCCCGTTATCCAAGCCATATGCTTGGATGGGGTCTGTTGCGCCCCACAGGCCGATGAAGCGCGATGAGAGAACGGCTTGGAGGCCCTGCGACGGAGGCACCGATGCGACGACATCCCACATGGCAAGCGCTTCGGGGCCGTACTTGTCGCGGATCTCGAGCAGCTTGGCGGCGATTTCGTCCATCGCCTGATCCCAGCTGATCTTCTCCCACTTCCCTTCGCCGCGCTCGCCCACGCGCTTCAAAGGATGCGTGAGGCGCTTCTCGTTGTAAGGCTGGCGGCATGACATGATTCCCTTTTGACAGATATAGCCCTCATCGGCTTCGGCGCCTGTGTATTGCGCCTTCTCAGTCCTGACGATCTTCCCATCGCGTACGATGGTCTTGATCGCGCAGAACTCATGGTCGCCCCAACCTGGGCAACAGGTGTAGACAAAAGATTCTTCGCCCATGCACTTCCTCCTTTTCTCTCTCTTATCTCCTTACCGAACGATGAAGATAAGACGCATCCGTAGCAGCTTTTGCGCTAATGGGGCGCACCTTCACCGTTTCTTCCCCGAAAACTAGGTCACTGTAGAGTTTACTGGTGTTACCGCAATGGATATAAGCAACTATTTATTGTGTATATGCAGAAGGTTTGATTGCATATATCAGGTGTGGAATAGCTATCTCGTCGCGAATGCAGCCCGCATGAAGGCTTTATGGCACGGCAAAACCCTCTCTTTGCTAAAATGGAATCGTGAAACGATATGCATCGAGGCTATCGATGCGACGGGGCCACCATGGAAAGGCAAGGACATGACCAAGCTCGTAGCGTATTTCTCCGCAACCGGAACGACCGAGGCGAAAGCACAGCAACTCGCAGAACTTACTGGCGCCGATCTGTACAAGATAGAAGCCGCATTGCCGTACAACAGGCTCGACCTCGATTGGATGAACCGCGACAGCCGCGCGACCATGGAGATGCGCGACTGGTCCGAGAAGCCCGACATCGCCGATCACGAAGCCGATTTCAGCGCGTACGATGAGGTATATCTGGGCTTCCCCATCTGGTGGTACACTGCACCGACCCTCATCCACACCTTCCTCGACACCTACGATCTTTCGGGCAAGCAGATCAAGATCTTCGCCACCTCGGGCGGTTCGAGGATCGATAGGGCCATCAAAGACCTCACGAAGCTTTTCCCGGATCTGACCATCGTGGAAGGCAAGCTTCTGAACAAGGACCTCGCTGAGATCATCGCCGAGCAAGCCTAACCGCTTAATGCGCATATGCGAAGCGACGATGGATGCGACATACGCAAGCAGGTTCACAGCACATCCGGTAACAAAACAATGAAAGCGAAGCGCATCGGAAAGTGGACGGTCGATGCCATCCTGACCGCGCTTTTGATCGTCCTGATGTCATTCCAAGTCACGGGCAACAAGATCCATGAATGGGTTGGCATCGCCATGCTCGCCATCGTCATCGTGCACCAGGTCCTCAATCGAAAATGGTACGGCTCGCTCATCAAGGGAGAATACCGCGCCTACCGCATCGTCATGACCATATTGGATGTGGCCGTTCTCGTCGTCTTTTTGCTCGACACGGTCAGCGGCATGGCGATCAGCAGCCATGCGACGCCATTTCTTTACGGCATGATACGCGCGTCGTTGGCGCGGCGCATCCACCGCGCCATCTCGTATTGGCTGTTCGTGCTTTTGGGCGTGCATCTCGGCTTCCATATCCCCGTGATCGCTGCAAAACTCGAGAAAACACCGAAACGAGTGCTTTTGGCAGTGCTTGCTTTAATCGCATGCGCGGGCCTGTTCTTCTTCATAAGAAGCGGCATGATCAACTACATGCTGTTCCACACCTTCGTCACGCATCTGACATACGGAACGACATCGGTGATGGTTTTCATCGAGAACGTCGCCATGATGATGCTCTGGATGCTCATCGGCATCGGCGTCGCCAAACTGGCACGGCATTTCGACAGAACACGTTGAAACCACATGGCCCCCGGAATCCGGAGGCCATGAAGAGGAAGGGGCAGAATTGCCAAGCTTCGATGAGGAGCTTACGAGCATTATGGGCGCATGCCGCCTTGCGGGCCGCCCATGCCGCCGCCGGGCTGCTGACCGCCCTGCATGCCGCCGGGCTGCTGGCCGCCCATGCCACCGCCGCCCATCATGGACTCGGTGATTTGCGTGACCTGCTGCCCATTCACAGTAACGGTTCCGCCGTTGAGTTCGGCACCGAGCTCGTAATCGAATGCGAACTGCGCGCTGATCGTGACCGTGCCGCCGTTGATCTTGAGATAGCCGTTGGAGTCGAGCGCGTCGGTATCGCCTTGCGCCATCGTGATATCGAGCTTACCGCCATTAATCTCGATCAGGCAGTTCGCGGATACCTCCGGCTGGTTCATCCCACCGAAGCCTTGCTGGCTACCAGAGCTCGAGCTGCTCGAAGAGTCCTCTTCGGTATACAGCTCGCCCACACTGGCATTCACGCCGTCATCAGTGGCATACAGCGTCACATCGCCACCGTTCATGCGCACGACCTCGCCTTCAAGCGCTTCGGTGCACGTGCTGATGTTGATGGTACCGTCATCGATCGTCAGGCCGAATTCACCATGGATCGCATCTCCGCCGGCATTGATCTTCAGGTTGCCGCCGCAGATGTATGCCTCGATATCGCTCTTCACGGCATCGTCACCGCACGTGATATCGAAGGTGCCGCCCGTGATGGCAATCAAGTTGATCGCGTTGATGGCATCGTCATCAGCCTTGATGGTGAACGTACCGCCATCAATCAGCACGAAGCCCTTCACGGGATCTTGTTCTTTGCTTGCGGTGATCGCATCATCGCCAGCGTTCAGCGTGAACGTGCCATCAAGGATCTTGACGCAATCCTTGCCTTTCAGGCAGTCGTCCTTCGCGGTGATGTCGAAAGTGCCGCCCGTGATGATCAGATCATCTTTGCTCTTGATGGCATTCGAATAGTTCGCGGTGATCGACAGGGAGCCGCTTCCATTGATGGCCAGGTCATCCTTGCTGAAGATGACCGCGTCGGGTTCGTCCTCGCCAGCTTCAAGCGTGTAGGTATTGCCATCCTCAAGGACGTTCTTGGAGTTGGCTGCAAGCGTGATGAACACCTTATCGGCCTGCTTCACATAGATGGCCGGACCGTCGTTGTTGGTGATTGTCACGCCGTTGAGTACGAGCTGCACCTTATCGGCATCGGTCGCCTCAACCACGATTTGACCATCCGTCAGCGTGCCGGAGAACACGTAGGTTCCTTCGGCCGTGATGGTGACCGTCGACCCATCGATCTTCACACCCGCGCTCGAGCTCGATGTCGCCGAAGAACCGGAAAGCGTGATCGTGGTCGCAGCGGATGCATCATAGCTTGCATCCTGGTCCTTCTTCGAGTACTCGAAATCCATCTGGCTTACGTCAAGGAGGTCCTTGCCGCTATAGATCTGCGTCATGCCCGCAGCCTTGCTCGTCAGCTTGCTTGAGCTGGACGAAGTCGCCGTAGCAGTCGAGGTCGATGACCCCGAGCTCGAGCTCGATGTCGCCGCCGCGCAGCCGGGAAGCCCTAGCCCCGCCACCAACAGGACCGCCGCCGCAGCCGTCGCAATCCGGTGCGACCTCTTCATTGTCGTCGTCATGGATATCACTCTCCTATCGTTTCGTTCCGAATCGTTATCGCCTAAGCGAAAGATCGGAGCTGCAATTCCTATAGCACATCTTTCGTAGCTGCTGCACGTCCAAGCGTGATCTTGAGGTTGCCGTTCAGGCAGCGCAGCTCATCGATCAATTGCTTCTCCATGCCCGCCTGCCTCATGCGGATGTCATAGCGCAGACGATATAAGCTGCCCATATTCGAGGTCGATACCTCCACCAGCTCGCAGCGATCGGTATAGCGGTCAAGCACCTCGTCGAAGACGCCTTCGTACGGCAGATCCTCGGGAATGGTCACCGTGAGCGCCTTGCCCGGCTCCTTTTGCTTACCGAGCGGCGAGAGCACGAAAACAAGGTTCGCAATGGCCGTGATGATGGTGAACACCACTGCAAGGGCCAGATACCCCATACCCGTTGCCAGGCCGACCGCCATGGCCAGAAACACGCTGCCGATATCCTTCGCGGAACCAGGAATGCTGCGGAATCTCACGAGGTTGAACACGCCCATCACGGCGATGCCGGCGCCGATGTTGCCATTCACCAGGGTGATCACCATCTGCACGATGAGCGGCATGAGCGCAAGCGTCACGACGAAGTTCTTCGAATAGTTGTGACGGAACATGTAGATGAATGCGACTGCCACGCCTAACACGATGGAGAACAGGCAGCAGAGCAGAAAATCGAACGAGGTGACGTTGCCAGCAAGGGAGTCAGCAGACCCGTAGACGCTGGTTACGAGGCTTTCAAGCATGATGCACTTCCTTTCAGGACAGCCACATTGGCTGCAGTGGTCAGAGCAATCGCAACAGGCGTGGCAGGCTTGGCAGGCGCAGGCTTGAAGCTTTGCCTATATGCTTCGCCATACTTGCTGAATGATTGCGGATAAATCTTATGTGCGGAAAGCGCCTCCACCAGCCACAACGGGTAGGAGCCGGCGCTCTTGATCTCCATGACAGCTTCGCCGCGACCGGCCAACTCGTAGGTCGGCAGTCCATCGCGCATCAGGTCGCGACCGCGCATCTGCATATCGAACGTGATGCGCAAGTCTGTGCTCGGCGCGCCTTGCAAGGTGACGATGCTTGAAGCGGCATGCGACGCGGGCTCATAGGAGCGGCGCACCACCGAGATGTCCATCGAGGGAACAAGTCCAGGATAGCGCAGGCAGAACGCGCGGATCTCAGCAGCGATCTGGCGCCCATGCGCGCTTAGAAGCTCGGTTTGCAGTGCGGCATCCGCCAACGGATAGCGCATCGCAGCTTCCTCGAAATCCATGCCGGCCATGAAGGACTCAGCCGCCGCTTTCGACATGCCGATGCGGCGCTTGTACACGATGCCCTTGTATTTCTTCTTGAGCTCCACGTACACGATGTCCGCCTGCGCAAACGGCCCGTACGAACGCAACCTGAGCTTCTCCTTGTACAGCGGCTTATCCAACGAACGCTCGATAAGCTCGCGGCAAGGCGTGTCATAGTAACGGCTTTCGATGACGGTGTCGCCATAGCGGTCGATCTTCATGTGGCCTTCGATGGCCGCAAGGATCGCCCGCAACTGACGCGGCGACAGGCGGTATTTCACTTCCTTGCGCTGGAAGGTGTTGTTGTAGCTTGCCATGTGCGTCTCCTTGGTTCACGCTGGGCGTCGGTTCGAATCGCTGTGCGGTTTACGACCCTTTGCCCCATCTGACAGTTTGCATTCTGCACACGCAAGCTGAAAACAATCTGAAAGGGCGAATTGGAATACGCTGGGTTCATAATTCCCCCACGTTTCTTTCAGGTTCTTTTCAGGCTGTTTTCGAAGACGTCTGCAACAGATGCTGATACGATACGGACGACTTCTCTTTTTCCCGCGCATCAGGACGATGGAAAGAGTATTATAGTTAAGCAAGAATCATATGCATGCTGTGCATGGGACATCGCAAACGCCGAAGACAAGGACGCATCATGAGAGTAGCCCCCACCCCGATCTCCATCGAAGAAGCACGTGCGATCGTACGCGATCACATCAAGCCGGGACGCGTGGAAAACGTTCTGGTCACTGATGCCGTCGGACGTGTCGTGGCACATGACCTGACAAGCGATATCGATGTCACGCCGTTCGATGACAGCGCCATGGACGGCTTCGCGGTTCGCGCTGCCGACATCGAAGGGGCAACCGACACCGCCCCCGTCTCGCTTGAATGCGTCGACCACATCGGGGCCGGCGGAGTATTCGAAGGCATCCTGCAAGCTGGGCAGACGGCCCGCATCATGACCGGCGCGATCATCCCCGAAGGCGCGGATGCCGTCGTGAAGATCGAGGATGTCACGTTCTTAGGCGAAGGGACCGTCGGTGATACCATCACGTTTTGCTCACCCACGACCGTCGGCAAGAACATCCGCTATGCGGGCGAGGAAGCAAAAGCGGGAGACGTGGTCGTCGAAGCCGGCGAGGTCATCACCGCAGCGGGTGCCGGTCTGCTCTCGGCATGCGGCAACCTGTACGTAGATGTATATGCTCGCCCCGTCGTAGGGCTCATCTCCATCGGCAGCGAGCTCGTCGAAGCCGGCGAAGTACCTGGTCGTGGCATGATCCGCAATTCGAACGTGTGGGCGATGCAGGCGTATGTTACCGCCGCCGGCGGTGTGCCGAAGGTCTACCCCACCGTTCCCGATGATGTCGATGCCATCAAGGCGGTTTATCTCAAAGCCGTTTCCGAATGCGATCTCGTCGTTTCCACCGGTGGAGCGTGCCTAGGCGATTTCGACCTGACGCCCGGCATTCTCAAGGAACTCGGCACCATGTATTTCGAGCGCGTGAGCGTGAAACCTGGTAAATCGCAGCCATTCGGCATCATCGATGACACGCCCGTGTTCGTACTGTCCGGCAACCCAGCGGCATCTTCGATGGGCTTCGAACTGTATGTGCGCCTCGCCATGCGCGTCATGCAAGGATATACGCAGCTCAATCGCCCGACCGTGCAAGCACGCATCACCTGCGACATCCGCAAGAAGGATCCGCGCGTGTTCCTCGAACGTGCCGTGCTTTCGCGCGCAGCTGATGGCGGATTCGAGGTCGTCACGCTGAAGAAGCAGTCATCGGCGCTGTTCGGAGCTCTCCAGCGTTGCAATTGCTTCGCGGTGATTCCTGAAGGCTTAAACGGCGTGCGCGCAGGCGATGCCGTGACGTGCATCGTGTGCACTGCTGATGAGAGCCTGCCGATGGGAGAATAGAAGCTCACTTCATTTATAAGTCTCCCCTTCTAAAAGCCATCCCAGCGCACGTACTGGTTCATATTTACCCTATATTTCTTTCAGGTTCTTTTCAGACGGACTAGTAGAATATGCAGTAACGCACCGCATGCATAGCGGTGCAGCACGCACAAACGACGCATAGGGACGCATATGAGGATCCTGGTTGTAGAAGACGATATCGCGCTCGCGCGCGCCTTGGAGCAGGTGCTTCGCCACAACGGCTACGAAGCAGAATCCGTGCATAACGGGCAAGACGGACTCGATTGGGCGGAAAGCGGCATCTACGATGTCATCGTGCTCGATGTGATGTTGCCGAAGATGAACGGCTTCGAGGTCGTAGCGAACCTGCGCCGCAAGAACGTCAGCACACCGGTCCTCATGCTCACCGCTCGCGACCAAGTGCGCGACAAGATCACCGGACTCGACAGCGGTGCCGATGACTATATGACGAAGCCCTTCGAGCCGGCCGAGCTGCTCGCGCATATTCGCGCGCTCACCAGGCGCCAAGGTGAAGTCATCTTCGAGAAGCTTTCGTTTGCAGACCTTTCACTCGACCTAAAAAGCTATGACCTATCCTGCGGCGATAAGAGCATCCATCTCAGCTTCAAGGAATTCGGCATCATGAAGACCTTCATGAGCAATCCGCGCCAGACCATCAGCAAGGAGATGCTGATCGACCGCGTATGGGGCGCAGATTCCACCGCCGAGGACAATAACGTGGAATCCTATATCAGGTTCGTACGCAAGAAGCTCGACTTCCTAGGCGCGCACGCGCGCATAGAAACGTTGCGCAAAGCGGGCTATCGCCTTGTGGAAGCTGCCGAGGAGGCAAGCGAGGGTGCCGATGCTTAAGAAGCTGCGTCAGAAATTCATCGCGCTCAACATGGTGACGGTCGCCGCCGTCATCATCGTCGTTTTCTCGGGCATCGTCGCCATCAACTACCAGCAAAACCTCACCACCGTGAACGAGGCGATGGAGACATCGATCAACGATGCCGCATTCCATCAG
>JAUNJT010000148.1 GCA_030533105.1 Eggerthellaceae bacterium | reverse complement strand
ACAACCAGAGTAGCATATACAACGCTACGCCCGATACTCGGCGCATATGCGTCAAATAATTGAAAAAGGTTGCAAAAGTAGGCCGGAATGTATTGAAGGCAAAAGCATTGGAATTTATAATCGCGATTAGAGTTCTTAGGGATACTGGTTGCAACGAAGCAGTTTCCCATGTAATCGTAAAAAACTGGCATTTGCGATTGCGGTAGTTATTGTCTAAACGGAAGGAAGGAGAATCGGAGGGCATCTGAAGCTCTGAAGTATCAGGGGTTTGTAACTGCGCATGTGCGCAATGGCTGATTTCCTGGAGGCAATGGATGGAAAGAAGTCGGTAGGCTGAAGCGTGCATACGCTTTATAAAGGAGTGTATTAATGAATAAAAACGAGTTCAAGAACCCCGTGTTCCTGATTTCGCTGATTCTGTGCCTGGCGATGGCCATCTGGGCCGTTGCCTTGAACGAGAACTTCACGGAAGTGGCGAATGCGGTGTTCGCCTTCCTGACGGTCGACTTCGCTTGGCTGTATCTGATCGTCATGCTGGCATTCGTCATTTTCGCGCTGTGCATGGCGTTCTCGAAATGGGGAAAGATCAAGCTCGGCCCCGACAATTCCAAACCTGCGTATTCGACGGTGTCGTGGTTTGCGATGCTGTTCGGCTGCGGCATGGGCGTCGGCCTCGTGTTCTGGGGCATCGCCGAGCCGATTTCGCACTATGCGGGTCCGATGGCGGGCATCGAGCCCATGTCGCCCGCAGCGGCGGATTTCGCCATATCTGCCTCGTTCATGCACTGGGGCGTCCATCCCTGGGCGAACTACTCGATTATCGGCTTGGCGCTTGCCTATGCGATGTACCGCAAGGGCAAGGCGGCGCTCATCAGCTCCGCGCTCGAGCCGGTCATCGGCGAGAAGAATGCCAAGGGCGCTCTCGGCAAGGTTATCGACATCCTGGCGATTTTCGCGACGATGGCAGGCGTTGTGACCTCGCTCGGTCTGGGCGTGCTGCAGATCAATGCCGGCCTGAACTATCTGTTCGGTATCCCGACCGACATCATGGTCCAGATTACCATCATCTGCGTGATCTCGGTTATCTTCATCGGCTCTGCTGTGCTCGGCATCAAGAAGGGCATCAGCAAGATTTCCGATTTGAACCTCTACATCGCACTTGCGATCATGGTCGTCTGCCTGATCGTGGGTCCGACGTTGGCCATCATGAACAACTTCGTGGGTGGCATGGGCCAATACATCGGCACGATCATCCAGAGCTCGCTGGGTATCTCCGCCTATGGCGACAACGGCTGGATGCTCGGTTGGCGCGTCTTCTACTGGGCATGGTGGATTGCATGGGCGCCGTTCGTGGGCGTGTTCATCGCCCGCATCTCGCGCGGCCGCACCGTGCGTGAGTTCGTGCTCGGCGTTGTGCTCGTTCCGGCTATCGCGTCCATCATCTGGTTCTCGATCTTCGGTTCCATGGGCCTGTCCCTGGCCGAAACCGGTGCGATCACGCCCGATGAGGTTGCCGCGGTTGCCGCTGCACCTGAGACCGGCCTGTTCATGGTCTTGACGAAGTACCCGATGATCATCCTGTGCTTCACATTCTTCATCACGTCGGCCAACTCCGGAACGTTCGTGCTGGGCATGCTGTCCAGCAAGGGCAACCAGGAGCCGCCGAACAGCAAGAAGGTCCTGTGGGGCATCGTGCTGACGATCATGGCTATCGGCCTGCTGATCGCCGGCGGCTTGAAGCCGTTGCAGACGATTTCGATCGCGGCTGCATTCCCGTTCATCTTCATCATGATCGCCGCCATGGTGGCGCTCGTGAAGGGATTCGCGCATGATGCGGATACGCCGAATATGGGCGATCCCGACTTCGTGCCCGATCCGGATGTTCCGATCGATCCCGAGTTGGAGGAGATGCTGAAGGCCGAAGCGGAAGAGACAGCTGCTGCGGCAGTCGCCGAAGCCGCCGAAGTTGCCGAGGCTTCGTAGCGATTCCCGCGAAAAGCACATTCGCGGAAGGCCGGGTTCGCCCGGCCTTCCGCATGTGGGGGGCCGGGGGCCAATGAAGGCGACACCGCGCTGTTTCTTTTTGGATCATGGGAATCTGAAAGATGCTGCGGGTATTCTGCATTTAACGACTCGGGTTGTTTTTTGAGCGCCCGATGTATTACCATGCCTAGCGCGCATAGAGGATGGCGATGGCAAGTCCGACGGAGCACGGGAGGTAGGGGCGATGATTCTCGAGGGCAGCGAAGATATCCGCATTCGAAAGACGATCAAAGCGATACGCAGCGTTTTCGAGGAGATGCTGCTTGAGATGTCCTATGAGAAAATCACGGTGAAAGAGCTTTGCAGCCGTGCGCTTATCAATAAGACCACGTTCTATCGCTATTACCCGACGCTCGAGGATCTGCTTGCAGAAGTGCAGTGGGAGTTTGCCGAGCCTTATATAAAGCGTACATCGGGTCTGCGCTATCCCGACGACATCGAGCCGATAGTTCGCGAGTTCATGGTGTACAGCGCAGCGCAAGGTCCCCTCTACGATGCGATCCTTTCGAGCGGCGCTTATTCCGGTATCATGCACAAGGTTATCGAGGAGATGGGCGAGGAGCGCAATCGCAACTTCCAACCTCCAGAGGGCTGGGGCGACGATGAGTGGGGCATCTATATCGACCAT
>JAUNJT010000147.1 GCA_030533105.1 Eggerthellaceae bacterium | reverse complement strand
ACGCCGTAGATGCCGCAAAGCGAATCCGCAGTCACCACGTCGGCCACATCGCCGAACGTATACGCCCCACCCCGCTCCATGACGACGGCCTTACCGCCGAGCGAGAGCACATGGTCGGGATTGTGGGTGGTCATAAGGATTCCGAATCCCTCTTGCGAGAGCTCTTTGACGAGTTTTAAGACGCGGATCTGGTTCCCGAAATCAAGGTGGCTCGTCGGCTCATCCAAGAGGATGAAGGCGGGTTTTTGCGTGAGCACGCGGGCGATGCTCACCTGCTGGCGCTCGCCGCCTGAGATGCGTGCATAAGATTGCTCGGCCAATCTCTCGATGCCCATGCGTTCAAGCGCGTCCCATGCCTTCTCGTATTCGGCATCGCCCGGGCGCTTGAACCACTTGAGATGAGGTGCGCAGCCGGTGACCACGTAATCGAGCACGGTGTAATCGAATGCCGCGACGATCTCTTGGGGAACATAGCCCAGGTATTTGGCGATATCGGCACCTGAGAGGCTCTCCGCATCCTGCCCGTCTATCAAGATCTTGCCGGATGTGGGTTTATGGAGCCCGATGATGCAGTTGAGAAGCGTGGTCTTGCCGCAACCGTTCGGTCCGAGCAAACAAAGCGTTTG
Source organism: Eggerthellaceae bacterium (assembly GCA_030533105.1). GTDB lineage: Bacteria > Actinomycetota > Coriobacteriia > Coriobacteriales > Eggerthellaceae > SIG42. Next base: position 2,055 of record JAUNJT010000147.1, on the reverse strand, counting down.
GCCTGGCTCGATCGTAAACGATACGTCTGAGAATATCTGCCTGGCAGACGTGTACGAGAAACCGAGATGTTCGACGGTAAGGCTCATAGGAGATTCGCCTGCCTCTGCCTGTACAGAAGCCACGCGTAGAAGGGCGCGCCTATCAGTCCCGTAAGGATAGATAGGGGTATGTCAGATGTGGTTAGGGTACGCGCAAGCGTATCGATCACGAGCATGAACACGCCGCCGAGCAGAAGCGCTGTGGGCAGCGAGCGGCGATGGTCGCTTCCCACGAGCAGGCGCGCAAGATGCGGGATGACAAGCCCCACCCAACCGACCGTGCCGGAGATGCATACCGTTGAGGCGGTAAGGCAGCTCGCGCATGCGATGATGATGCCGCGCATAAGCTTCACGTTCACACCGAGGGTCTTCGCCTCGACTTCGCCGAACGAAAGTATATTGAGCCTCCACGCAAGTGCGATAAGCACCACCACGCATATGATGGCTATGGGCGAGACGGCCACCACATCGATGCCGTCGACGGTGGTTAAGCTTCCCATCTGCCAGAACACGATGGCGGAAAGCTCCGTCTCCTCATCGGCCACGAATTTCATGACACCAAGTACGCTCGACATGAATCCGCTCGTGATGATGCCCGCGAGCACGAGCATCAGGTTCGTGTTGTTGCGGATGAGTTTGGGAATCGTCACCGAGATCGTCACGGCGATGATGCCGAATGCGAAGGCGAGCACCTGCTGCTGCACCATGCCGAGGCCTAAAAGCACTGCGGCAGCGGCACCCACGCACGCGCCGCTCGAGACACCAAGCAAGTCGGGAGAAACGAGCGGGTTTTTAAACACGCCTTGGTATACCGCACCCGACAGCGAGAGCGCAGCACCTACGAGCACAGCGGCGGCAACGCGCGGGATGCGGATGTTGAAAAGCACCATGCCCATCGCGGGATCGGAAAGGTCCCCTGGGAAGATGGTCTCCCAAAGCGTGCGGAGCACATCCCTCGGGTCATAGCTGTAATGGCCTATGGACAGCGCGATGAGCGCGAAGAAGACCAAAAGGATGCAAAGCACGGCGAAAACCGTGCGGTAACGATGCCGCCTCTTGGCGACTCCTTCTTTCCTATCCTGTGCCATGCTTTGAAAGCATGCGCCCCGCAGCCATATAGCTGCGGGGCGCATTCGCATTATTACTTGATGCCCAGTTCGTCAGCCGTGAAGGTCTTGCCATAAACGAGCTTGTAGAACTCGTCGACGGACTTCATGAGCTTATCCTTCGAATACAGGTCGGGATGCAGGTTGTATGCAGCCCAGCAGACGCCCAGGCACGTGGAGGCCGTCGGATAGTCCCACGGCTCCAAGGCCGACGGGAACATGTAGACGGCGCCGTTCTTCACGGCGGTCACTTCAGAGAGCTTGGGGTCGTTGAGCACGTCATCGACCGAATACGTCGCATAGTTCGGGATCCAGATGACATCGGGATTGAAGGAGGCGATGGTCTCCGCATCGACACTCGCGAACTCGCCGGCCTTATAGTCTCCCTGAACCGCATTGTTCGCGCCCACGGCATCGATGATGTAGGTCTGGATCATCGAAGATGAGGCGCACTCATACAGATCGTCGCCCATGAAGAGCACGGAAGGCTTGGCCGTTGCCTTGGCGCAGGTGTCGGTTGCATCCTTGATGAGCTTATCGAACTCGGCGTTGATCTCCTTGGCGCGGGCTTCCTTGCCGAACAGCGTCCCTATGCGCAGAAGCGATTCCTTGATGGAGTCGAAGCTCTCCTGGTTGGGCAGCGCTACGAAGGTGTCGAGACCGACCTTCGCATACTCCTCGGCCATGGAGGCTTGACGCTCGGGAACGAGCGCCATCTCAGGAGCGAGCTTGGCGACCGTTTCGAGGTTGATGTTCTTTCCTGTGCCGATGGATTCGATGGCATCCCAGTTCTGGATGACCTTGGCATACAGACCGTCTGCCTTCTGCTTGTTGCCGAAGCCGGCCAGGTGCTGTCCGCCGCCGCCGATGACGACGACTGCGTTCAGCGTCGGGTTGTGCGTGCCGATGA
>JAUNJT010000146.1 GCA_030533105.1 Eggerthellaceae bacterium | reverse complement strand
AATTTGCTTTGGGCGGCATGGCGACGCTCGGCCTCATTACGATCTATCTTCCTCTGTGCGACGGCATGGGTCATCAGGTCGTATTCGGTCAGGGGGAGGAGCTGCTGCGCCTTTCGATCCGTTACGGATATGAAGGCATCTACCCAACAGCCTGGATGGATGGCGGCACAGAAGAAGAGCGCATCGCACGGCGCTTCCAGGTGCAATTTAATCCTCAGTTCTTTGCGCTTTCCGCAGAAGAACTGCTGCTGGCGGAAGGGGTGACGATCCTCTACGGCACCGTTGCGGTGGATACGGTCGTCGAAGATGGCGTCATAAAAGCCGTGATCGTGGAGAACAAATCCGGCCGTTCTGCGATCTGCGTGGAATCCGTCATAGACTGCACCGGCGATGCAGATCTCTGCGCGCTTTCCGGCGCACCGACCATCGTCAACCCAGCCGGAAACGGTCTGGCAAGCTGGTACTATTATTTCGACGGTACCGATGTGAACCTGAAGATGTTCGGCCTCGCCGACATGGTTCCGGATCGTGACGCAAAAGCAACTGACGGAAAAGAGACCTATGCTGCTGCAAAGACTGCGAGCCTGGATGCAGCGCGTTTTTCCGGCGTGGATGGCTTAGAACTCAGCGACGCTGTGCAGACCGGACACCGCAAAATGCTCGATGATATCCTTGCACAGAAAAGGAATAACCCTGCTCTGGTTCCGGTCACGATGTCTACGATCCCGCTTGTCCGGATGTCCCGACGCCTCGAAGGCGTTTACACGATGGACGTCTCGCAGGATCATGCAGCGCTGCCTGACAGCGTGGGCATGACCGGAGACTGGACGAAGCGCGGTCCTGTCTATGAGATTCCGTTCGGTGCACTGCACTGCGCTAAGATCCGCAATCTGCTGGCAGCAGGGCGAGATATATCCACCACGGATGCAATGTGGAACGTAACGCGCGTCATACCGCCTTGCGCGGTATCCGGCCAGGCTGCCGGCACAGCCGCTGCGCTTGGAAATGACTTCACGCGCACAGATATTCAGGCACTGCAGACCGCCCTCGAAGCGGATGGCGTGAAACTGCATTTTTAAAGAAAGAAGGTTTAACTTGGCACAATATTTAGAATATGGATTTGAAGGAAGAGTTGCGATCATCACCGGTGCCGGCAGCGGTATCGGCGAAGCAGAAGCGATCGAACTCGCAAAAGGCGGTGCGAAGACGGTGCTCTTCGGACGCCATCTGGATAAACTCGAAAAAGTTGCCGACGAGTGCAGAAAGTACACGAATGACGTGCTACCTCTGGCGGTAGATGTCAGTTCGCGCGAGAGCGTGCAGGAAGGTGTTGGCAAAGTCCTTGAGGCATACGGACGCGTGGAGATCCTGATGAACAACGCAGGCATTGAATCCCGTCTGAAACCAGGTGAGAGTTTCTTCAACGATCTTTTCGACAAGCAGGACGAGGAAACGTACCTCAGTTTTTACAAAGTGCATGCCTGGGGACACTACAATATGAACCTGGCTTGCCTCCCAAGTATGATAGAGAACCGTTTCGGCCGTGTTGTGAACACCACATCGGTGACAGGCATCCACGGCAATTACTCCACACCGGGATATACGGCTTCCAAAGGTGCGGCGATTACGCAGACAAAGGCCTTCGCGATCAAGTACGGCAAATATAACATTACATTCAATGCGATCGCCCCGGGCATGGTGGATACACCGATGAAGATCGACGCCACACCAAGAGAATATGAGATCGTTGCCAACAAGACCCCGCTTGGTCACGTGGCTTCTGCGTTGGACATCGCGCGCTGCGCGCTCTTCTTTGCACAGGAGAACCTGTTCATCACCGGTCAGTGCCTGACCTGCGACGGCGGCTCCGACCTCGCATGACATTCCCTGCTGAGCAGGGTCGATCATAAACATTCATAGATCAAGAAAGGAAATCATCACCATGAAATGCAAAGCTGCTCTTATGCCCCGTATGGGTGATTATCGGGATATCGTTGTCGAAGAAGTTCTGGTCGACGAACCAGGAGATGAAGAGGTACAGATCCACGTTATGACCTGTACCATCTGCCACAGCGATATTCATGCACTGACCGGCGAACACGGGGAATACGAAGGCCCTGGCATGGCCGGCCATGAGATTGCCGGCGTCGTCACCAAGGTCGGATCTAAAGTCACATATGTAAAACCGGGTGACCGTGTTTTATGCTCTGAGGTGCGCCAAGGCTGCGGCCAGTGTGTTCCTTGTTTGAAGGGACATCCGTGGCAATGTACCGATCATGCCCGCACGGACAGACTCTTCCGCATTCCAGGCTGCCATACCCGCCTGAACGGCGATCGCTGCATCCAGACCTGTTCCGGAACCAGCGGCTTTGCCGAGTACTGCAACGCGCACGAGTCCATGCTCTGCAAACTGGACGACGACATCCCGTTCGAAGTCGGAAGCGCACTTGCCTGCGGCTTCATGTCCGGTTTTGGCGCCGTATTAAATCGCTGCCAGATCCGTCCGGGAGAGTCGTTTGCAGTCTGCGGCTGCGGCGGTGTTGGGCTGTCCGCGATCATGGGTGCGAAATTCTCCGGTGCCTGCCCGATCATCGGCATCGACACCGTACCGGAAAAACTAGAGGCTGCAAAACGTTTCGGCGCGACGCATGTGCTGAACCCGAAGGAATGCGATGTCGTCGAGGAAGTCTGGAAGATC
>JAUNJT010000145.1 GCA_030533105.1 Eggerthellaceae bacterium | reverse complement strand
GTCACAGCGAAATACGTGGCGATTTTCGGCAGAAGTTCGATGTCCGGAAAACTCTGGCCCGTCTCCCACTTCGAAACAGATGCCTTCGTGACGCCGAGGAACGTGGCAAGATCATCTTGCGTGAGACGCGTTTCCTTGCGCAGCTGATAGATATTGTTCCCGAGAGCGATTGCTGAAGCCATGAGCACCCCTTCCAACGTTTTTTCACGTTTTCAGGATGCGTCAAGCTCTTCGAGTTGACAAGCGATTTTCAGTTGATTCTGGTAGAAAAAATCAACTATTGGTTGACTTATCTACCAAATGAAATTCGATTTGAGCATCTCGCCGTTATCGATGAGGATGTCCTCGCCCGTGATGGAGCGGTTCGTCACCGTGAGGAAGTACGCCAAATCCGCAACCTCCTCAGGTTGCGCCCACTTGCCGAGCAGCGTTTCCGCTTTGACTGCTGAATAAAGCTCATCGCTTTTCAGGATGTGATCGTTGATCGGAGTCACCACCCCGCCGGGAGAGATGCTGTTCACGGTGATACCGCGCGGTGCAAGCTGCAGTGCGAGGTTCTTCATGTATCCCACCACACCTGCTTTGCTCGCCACATAACGCGGGAACTCGGCACCATTGCGCGCGGATGCCGAGGCGATGAACAGAACCGACTTGAGCACGGGGCTCTCTGTAAAAGCACGTGAGAAGCGGATGGTCCCCTCAAGATTGACATCGATCGCCAACTCATCATCCTGCGTGCCGGCGTTATTGATCAGATAATCCGGATCGGGTACGGCTTGGCCATCCTGCGCAACGGGCCTTCCCGAAAACTCATCGCGGATATCGTGGATGACATGATGGTAATGCCCATGTTCGATGACGCTTTCCAACGCATCGAAACCGAATACCTCGAAACCATCGGCAAGGAACTTGCGTGCGATGGCAAGACCGATGCCGCTGCTGGTGCCGCTGATAATCACGTTCATGCTTACTCTCCTAGTCGTCTATTGAGGAAGAAATGCCAGCTGATATGTGCATTGCCTGTACTGGCGAGACGGTTCGCACGACTGGTACGGCAGGCGGCTTCGCCGAAACAGACAACCCGTGCGCACGCATTGCGGATTCATACGAGGCTTTCGCTTCTTCGCTTGCGCGCTCAGATAAGATGCTCGTCGTCAGCTTGTAACCGAGCGGCGAGAAGACGATCTCGAACAGAAGCTCCAAGAGCGCTCCCGTAAGCGCGCATGTGAAGCATTGCAACAGCGTCCAACCGAAGAAGACCTGGCTTACCAACAGGGCGAACACCAGATTATCGGCAACCTGCGCGACGAACGTGGAAACATATGAACGCAGCGCGAACGCACCGAAACCGGTATCGCGCGTTGTGCGCTCGAGTCGTTTTCCGATGGCGGCGTTGAGATAGTTGTTGATAAGCGCCGACACGATGAACGCGATCGAGCTGCCTAAGATGATGAACCATGTGCCATTGAAGGTTCCATCAAGCGCCGCATTGATGACCGCTTCGCTCCCCTCCACGTAGCTTTCGCTCCACACACCCGGGATGATGCTCGCGATGAAGAACAAAAGCGCCATCACCCAGTTCGCGATGAGCGCGACGATGGAAAGCAAGGTGGTCGCACGCGGGCCGAAGCAACGGGTCAGCACATCCATCGAAAGGAAGCACATCCATGAGAACAGGATGCCGCAATCGAGTGCAAGCCAATCGAGGCCGGTGTCGATGCTCTTGTTCGCCATGAGGTTCATGCCCACGACGGAAAGGATCATCATGGCGACGATAAGCGGCGGCGTGTTACGGAGCAGGTAACGGAACTCGGAAAGCACGGCTCTTGCGCCCTTCCCGCTTGGCGGTTCGGAAGGCGCTGGGGGAATCGGTGCGAACTCAGAAGCGCTCCGATATTTCGGGACATCGGGCACCGCAGGCGGCATGGGCTCCTCAGGCACGGGCATACGGGGCGGTCCCGGAGCTATTGGAATGGCATGTTCGGATTCTTGCTCGGATATGAGCGCGTCGGTAGATGCTTCCGCATCACCAGACGCATTGCTGAAACAGCGCATGATGAGGTTCTCCTTGTTTTTTAGAGGTGGTTATCAAGAGCAACACCTGTTATTCCATTGCGCACGCATGATAGCACATCAGGCGAATACACGAAAACAATTTCCCGTGAGCAGAAACACCGTCATCGTTTTTTGCAGCTAGACCAATGCGCTCGCACGTTCGAGCACCGTTTCCACATATCAATGAACCATTCAACCATTTGTAGTGTTACGAATTTTAAATTCGTAACAACTATGCTATAGTACGCTTGGTCTGACAGAAACAGCTTCAAAGGAGGAGTTATGGCTTGTTTTCTGGTAAGCGGAGGCGAGGCGATCGTGGTTAGCGCCGTTCGCGCCGTGGTGAAGAAGAAGGAAATGGAAAAGGGCATCGTCGATGAGCAAGGCAATCAGCTCACCGATGCATCGACCGAAGGCATCTGCTGGACGCGCAAGCTCAGCTGGCTCATGAACATGCTGTGGGGTGGCGTCATCCTTTTGTGCATCGAGCACATGTGGCATGGCGAGGTCGTTCCCTTCCCGCCGTTCTTAACCGCAATGAATGATCCGTCCGAAATTCCCGTCATGCTCGGCGAGATGGGCACCGTCGGCGTTGGCATGGCCGTGATGGTGACCGTCGTGTGGCTAGTCGCGACCTTCGTTGCCGAC
>JAUNJT010000002.1:29530-48732 GCA_030533105.1 Eggerthellaceae bacterium | reverse complement strand
CATGCACGAACGCCGGGTTGTTCTCGAGCGTCTGGACCAGGTTCGGCTTGATGGCGTCCTTGAGCAGGGCAGTCATGGCACCCTGGGCGTTCAGGTCGCCAGCGGTGACCGGCTTGCCGTCGCGGCTGTAGGCCACGATGATGCGGGCGAGGCGGGCCTTGAGGTCGTCGAGGTCGGAGGCCAGGCAGAAGACGGCCATGATCTCGGAGGCGACGGTGATGTCGAAGCCGTCCTCGCGGCAGACGCCGTCACCGGCGGTGCCGAGGCCGTCGACCACGTTGCGCAGCTGGCGGTCGTTCATGTCGACGCAGCGGCGCCAGATGATGTTGTTCAGGTCGATGTCGAGCTCGTTGCCCTGCTTGATGTGGTTGTCGAGCATGGCCGCAAGCAGGTTGTTGGCAGCACCGATGGCATGGAAGTCGCCGGTGAAGTGCAGGTTGATGTCCTCCATCGGGACGACCTGTGCATAACCGCCGCCAGCAGCGCCACCCTTGATGCCGAAGACCGGGCCTAAAGAAGGCTCGCGCAGAGCGATCATGACCTTCTTGCCGATCTTGTTCAGACCATCGGACAGGCCGACGGACGTGGTGGTCTTGCCCTCGCCAGCCGGCGTCGGGGTGATGGCGGTCACGAGAATGAGCTTGCCATCGGGCTTATCGGCATTGTCGGTGAGCAGGGAGAAGTCAACCTTGGCCTTGTAGTTGCCATACTGCTCGAGGTACTTGTCGTCGATACCGGCAGCAGCAGCGATCTCCTTGATGTGCTTCAGCTCGGTTTCCTGAGCGATTTCGATATCGGTCTTGTAATCAGCCATTTTTTCAAACCCTTTCAATCTGTTGGTTTTTTCTATTCGAGCAGGCTTTTGCCTGTTATCTCCTGATTCTTTTTCTTCCTAGTACTTCTTCGGAGCTTCCTTAGAAGGCTTGGGGCCCTCTTTGGCTTCCGTGTCAGGCTCGATACCCGGCATCCATTCGCGACGTGCATAGCCGTCGAGTCCGGTTGCGTTCGCGCCCCACGGGCTCTTTCCGAAGTTCTTCCAGTCATTCGGCGGGACGATGTAGCTTTGCAGCGTATCCTGCTCGCCGTAATGCTTCAGACGGTGATAGGCCTTGAACCAGATGCAGCGCATCTCGCCTGGGAAGACCTCGCACCAGCCATCCTTGCTGCCGCCGCAGGGCCCGTTACGCTGGCACTTGGGGCAGTGCACCATCGGGCACGTGTACGCGACGGCGTACAGACCGCAGTCGCCGCAGTCCATGCAGTCGTACATCCAGACCTTGCCGAGATGCTCGAGACCATGCTTGCGGTTGCGGCCCTTCTTCTTCTCGAGGTTCTTCTCGCGGCTCACGAAGATGCCGTTGACGCCCTTGTTGGGCATGAATACGTTGTGATGCGCGAAGCGGGACAGCTTGTACTTGCCCTTCTTGACCTCGTCGAAGTAATCCTCAGTACGCGGATTCTCCTCGCGGATGTTAAGGCCGGTCTCGGGATCCTCCTTGTAGTAGTAGAAGCAGCCCTTCTGCGGGAAGCTCATGGCGTCGAGGTGCTTCTGCCACTCGGGTGCGAAGTCCTCCACCATGTCGAGCACGTGATTCACGCAGTCAGCCGTCACGTTGAGGCCGCCGATGTGCACGCCGCCGCAGCCGAGGCCCTTGGCAATGGCGATCATCTTGGCAGCGCGGACGAGACGGGCTTCCTTGCCCTTATCGTCGGAGTTGTCGCGCTCTTCCTTGAGAACGGCAAGGAACTCGTCGGTGACATCGCATCCGGGGATGTTACCGCGGTTCATGGCTCCGCCGTGACCGGCATTGATGATGTAGATGTTGGCGATCAGCGGGACGTTGATGTTGTTGTCCTCCATGAGCCACAGCATCTCCTGCAGCTTACGTGCGCTGAAGCCGACCTGGCTGATGATGTAGTTGGCACCGGCCTGGACCTTCTTCTTCAGCTTGTACAGCTGCGTCATGGTCTCGGCTTCGGTCCACTTGAACGGAGAAACGACAGCGCCGGGGAAGAACTCGGCGGCTTCCGTGCGGACGACATCGCCCTTCATACCCGGATAGCCCATGCCGTCGTTCATCGAACCGATCATCTGCAGCACGGTGACCGGGTCAAGGTCGAAGACCGGACGCGGCTTGCCGTACCAACCGGTTCCCGGATAGTCGCCCGTCATGCATAAAAGATTCTGCACGCCGTGACGCTGCATGGCGTAGAACTGGCTCTCGAATTGGTTGCGATTGCGATCCTTGCAGGTCAGGTGGACCAGCGGGACGATGCCCTCGGCAACCATGTCCATGCCGAAGCTATCGGCAAGAAGCGCAGGGTTGCCACCAGGGTTGTCGGTGATCGAAATCGCATGTACGCGACCCGTCGCCCACAGCTCGCGAGCATCCTGCAAAGCCTTCTCTTGGCTTACCTCGACCGCACCGCGACCCGGAATCGTCTCACAGGTGATGACGAATTCGCCTGCTTCGATGGCCTCGCGGAACGTGTTCCTCAGTTTTTCCATGTGCGCTGATTTCTCCTTTCATCAGCTCTTCTTCTTGTTTCAACTCTATCCGTTTGAGAAAAACTCGGAGCGAATCGTCGCTTCGACGCGCTCCCCTTTTCCCAAGAAAAGAGCGGCGTTGGAACCTGCCGCCCTTTTGCCTTTAACTTACAACAAACCGACGCCCCGGTTTTCCAGGGCGTCGGGTTTTTGTGCAACGTTATGCGCCGCGAGCAACCTCAGCAGCCTTAGCTGCGCACTCGCCAGCGTCGTTGGTGTAGTAGTCAGCACCAATCTCCTCGGCGAACGCATCCGTGACAGGAGCGCCACCGACGAAGATGACGACGTTCTCGCGGAGGCCGGACTCGTTGATAGCCTCAACGGTAGCCTTCATAGCCGGCATCGTGGTGGTCAGCAATGCGGAGATGAAGACGTACTTGCAATCCGGATTGTCCTTGAGGTAGTTGACGAAGGTCTCGACCGGAACATCGACGCCGAGGTCCTCGATCTCGAAGCCCTTGGACTCGACGAGCATGCGGACGAGGTTCTTGCCGATGTCGTGCATGTCGCCGGCAACCGTGCCGATGACAGCCTTGCCAAGGGAGGTGCCGCCGCCGGCGCCAGCCAGGATCGGCTTCAGGACATCGGTGCAAGCGGACATCGTACGTGCAGCAACGAGCATCTCGGGAACGAACACTTCGTTCTTGGAGAACTTGTCACCGACGACGTCCATCGCAGCGATGAGGCCCTCATCGAGGATGGTTTGAGGGTCGATACCCTCATCGAGGCAAGCCTGCAGTGCGGGCAATGCCTGCTTCTTCTTTCCGCGCTCAACCGCCGAACGCAGATCTTCCAACGTGGACATAGGAATCTCCTTCCATACCATTGGGTGATGGCCCCTCCATCACAAGACTACGCGACGCTCCTTAACATCGCCTTTGGTAAATCATAATATAGAAAGAGAAATACACTGAAAATGAAGAAATTTATCTCTTTTTGGACTATTCGGTTTTCTCCTGACCACACAGGGAAAAACGCCTTATCGGCTATGCCCTTTCGACTTGCCGATCTGCCCGCGACGCGACCTGAAACGGCCTGGTGCAACGCCTACTTGGCGCTTGAAAATTCGCGTGAAATAGCTCACGTCCTCGAAGCCCGATAAGCTTGCGATTTCCGCGACGGTAAGGTCGGTCGAAAGCAGGCTGTTCTTCGCAGCTTCGATGCGGACCGTGTTGAGATACGTGTTGAAGTTGGAGCCGACCTTTTTCTTGAACAAGCGCGAGAAATACGCCGGCGAGAAACCGACCGCGTTCGCGACATCGTTCAGCATGATCTTCTTGTTGTAATTCGCGCGGATGTATCCGATGGCGCGGTAGATATCGTCCTCGTAATTGACATCGCGCAGACGCGACACCATGAACGCCATGCGTTCGACGAAACGCTGCATGCAGAAGCAGATCTGATCGCTCTTCTTTAGGCGTGCAAGCTCGGAACGATAGGCATTCAAGGCCTCGAAGACCTGTGTTCCCATGACGCCTGCATTGAGCGCAGCACGTGAGCAGACGACCATGAGGTCGTTGACGACGCCATCGATCTTGACGCCTTGGGAAAGATAATATGCCGAAACGGTTCCTAAAAGCTCATTGAGCGCGCTTCTGGCCGTGACGACATCGGCGTCCTCGATGGCCTTAACCAAGCGGTTCTCCAACTCGATGGGATAGTCGGAAAGGGGGTTTTGCTTCGTAGCTTGGATGGATGCATGGATCTGGCGCTGTTGCGTCATGTTGATCTGGCGCATGAGCTGCAGGTTGCTCTGCGTGCTATCGCCGATGCTGATGCCGACAGCGCTCAGAATATTCGCAAGGTCTTCAACGCGCTTGGGGCTGCACACCGGGAACGGATCTAGCTGCGAATCCACACTTGCGGGAACGTAATCATCGGGCTCGAAGATGTTCACCGGCCCGATGGTGATCGCAGCGACCATGAGCCCATCGATGACGATTGGCGTTGCGAAGAACAGGCGATCTTCTATGCACTGGTAGAAATACTTGCCTGCGAAACGCTCTGAGAACTCCGCTGAGGTGCAGTGCGTCTTCTGGCATGCTTCGCCCCATGCGTTCAGCGCATCCTCCTCGTGGTGAACGCAAAGGTGGCACTTCCCCGCACATGCATTATCGGTATACAGGACGGAAACGGTATTGGTGTTGAAGTCAGGGACGAATATGGTAGCGCCCAGACCGCTCACTACCCCGAATGATTCGAGCATTTCGGTAGCCTGTTCCATGTTGAACAATGGCTCGCCCACGTATTCCTCCTTCAAATACCTCAAGTTTCATATGCGATTATCTGGGAATACGCCATAGTATATGACTTTTCTTGGGGAAAATGTAATTTTTTTGCGCTATTCATTATTTTTTTTTGAGATAAGCTGTCCGACAAAACCCCCGCGAGGTTTGCCCGCCACCGTGGAAGCTATTATTATGGTGCCAGTGCGTTGTTGTATCGTTTCTTCCTCGAAGGGAGCTTTCATGGAACCGGATGCCACGCTCGAATCCACGCTTGAAGCAATTGAGAGCATCGCCCGCGAAATCGGTTTCGAATGCACGGGCCGCGTCGCCACGGAGTCGCTCTCCGTCCGTCCCGAAGTACGCGACATGTGCGCAGCGAATCGATGCCATAGATACGGCCATTCGTGGTCGTGCCCTCCCGCCTGCGACCCGATCGAATCCTATCAGGAGCACATCCAGAAGCGCCGCATGGGCGTCATCGTCCAGACAATCGGTCAGATGGAAGACAGCTTCGATTTCGAGACCATCGAGGAATCCGGCACGTTGCACGACAAGAGGTTCAGGAAGTTCGCCGAAGCGGTCCGCGCCGCCGGGCTTAGCTGCACGGACGGACTCAATCCGTACTTCCTCGGTGCCGGATCATGCTGCATGTGCAACCCCTGCACCTACCCGGATGCCCCATGCCGCTTCCCCGATAAGATGACCGTCTCTTTGGAGGCAGCCGGCTTCGTCGTCACGGAAGTCTGCATGGCCGCAGGCATCCCATACAACCATGGCAAGAACACCATCAGCTTCTCAGGCGGCGTGTTCGTGTAAGGATCGGATAAGCAAAAGGAGTCATCATGGAAAACAGCGGTTTCGACCCCGTCGCCTATATCAACACCCCGCGTTGGCAGCAGGTCGAGCTCGGTCTTGATCGCATCGAGGAATTGCTCGAGCGTTTGGGCCGTCCGCAGGATAAGCTTCGGTTCGTCCATGTCGCAGGCACGAACGGCAAGGGCTCGATATGCACCTACATCGCGACGACGCTTCAGGAAGCCGGATACAAGACGGGCCTTTTCACCAGCCCCTACATCGAGTGCTTCGAAGAGCGCATCCGCGTTAACGGCATAAATATCCCCTTCGATGACCTAACCGATGTCACCTTGGCAGTGCGCGAGCAGGCAGAGGCGATGGATGACCATCCGACCGAATTCGAGCTCATGTGCGCCGTCGCGTTCGAGCATTTCGCACGCCAGAATTGCGACATCGTGGTCGCCGAAGTAGGCTTGGGCGGACGATTCGATGCAACCAACGTCATCGTCTCCCCCGATGTATGCGTCATCTGCCGTTTAGGACTCGATCACACCGCTATCTTAGGCGACACGCTTGCGAAGATCGCCTTCGAGAAGGCGGGCATCATCAAGGAAGGCACCCATGTCATCAGCTGGCCTCAGGAGCCTGAGGCGATCGAGGTCATCGAGCGCGTATGCGCCGAGAAGGGTGCAACGCTCCAGATTGCCGATTTCGATCAGCTTTCCGTAGAACCGCTCGATTTGCGCGGTCTTCTGAAGGATGAGGACGGCTCTTCCCAAAGCGAAAGGCCACAGGCAAGTTCCTTGAGGGAATTCACCTATCGCGGCACGACCTATCACACGCAACTCATCGGCAATTACCAGCCGAGCAATGCGACGCTCGCCATCGATGCGCTGTATACGCTGCGCGAACTCGGATGGGATCTTCCGGATGAAATCATCGAGCGCGGTATCGCTAAGACGGTTTGGCCTGCGCGCTTCGAGGTGTGCTCGACCCATCCCCTATTCATCGTCGATGGCGGGCATAACCCGCAAGGCGCCCAGGTCATGGCGCAAACGCTTGCCGAGGTGCTTCCCGGATGCAAACCCGTCTTCGTCATCGGCATACTCGCCGACAAGGATTATCCCGGCATGCTCGAATCGATCGTTCCCCTTGGCAGCGCATTCGTATGCGTGACGCCACCGAACTCGCGTGCACTTTCCGCAGACGACCTCGGCAAGGCGATCGAGGCAATCGCGCAAGCACACGGAGATACCGCGGATGTTCGCCACACGCAAGGATTCGAGGATGCCGTCGTCTTAGCCCGAGAGATCGCTGGCAAAGAGGGCATCGTGTGCGCATTCGGAAGCCTGTATTCCGTTGCCTCGGTAAAGCGGGCGCTGCGCAAGGCGCTCGGCATCGAGCAGTAACCATAAACGCAAAGGAAGCCTGATGGCGTTGCAAGGACGATACGAACGCATCGAAGCGCTCATCGGAACCTCGGGGCTTGAAAAGCTCAAAGAAGCGCGCGTTTTGGTCGCAGGTCTCGGCGGCGTGGGCGGTGCATGCGCGATATCGCTTGCGCGCGGCGGCATCGGCACGCTTGCCATCGTCGACTGCGACGAAGTCGAGGCAAGCAACCTCAATCGCCAAGCCATAACATTCACCGACACCATCGGCATGAGAAAGACCGATGCGGCGCAAAAGCTCATGGAGCGGATCGATCCCGATATGCACGTCATCCCGATCGATGCGCGCATAAGCCCAGATACGATCGAGGCGATATTCGATAGCACAGGAGATGTCGATTACATCGTAGATGCCATCGACGATGCTCCTGCCAAAATTGCGCTCGCGCTATGGGCCAAAGAACGGGAAATCCCCTTGGTTAGCTGCATGGGTACAGCGCGAAAGCTGCACCCTGAGCGTTTGGAATTCGCCGACTTGTTCGAAACCCACGATTGCCCATTATGCCGCTCGATGCGGTCGCGATGCCGCAAGGCGGGTATCGAGCGCTTGACCGTGCTGTTCTCGCCTGAGGTGCCCTTCGGACCAGATGGGCCGGTGCTTGGCACCACATCCTTCACGCCGCCGATTGCAGGCGAGATGCTTGCCGGATACGTCATAAGGGCGCTTCTCGGAATCGATGAGGACTAGCCATGTACGACCTGCATTGCCATGCGAGTTTCTCGGCTGACCCTGCCACGTTCGCTTCGCTGATCGAGGAATCCACCTTGCAGGTTCTATCGGCAACGATAACGCCAGATGACTATGCCCTTGCATGCGCTTTGTTCGGGAACGTCCCGCACATACGTATCGCCTTAGGCCTCCATCCCTGGCAAATCGACGCAGATGAGGCAACCGCGGATGAGATGACGGAGAAGCTCCTTTCATCTATCGGGGATACGGGCTACATCGGAGAGGTCGGATTGGACTTCTCCCCCAAGCATGCCCATACGAAAGACGCACAGCTCCGCAGTTTCGAGAGAATCCTTTCCGCATGCGCGAAGTCTGGCAATAAAGTCATAACGATCCACAGCGTGCGGGCAGCAAGCGATTGCCTCGACCTGATCGAGGAAACGCGCTGTATTGAGACCTGCTCATGCATCATGCATTGGTTTTCGGGATCATCTGATGAACTCGCTCGCGCCATCAAACTCGGGTGCTACTTCTCGGTTGGAGAGCGTTCGCTGAAAACGAAACGGGGCCCCGAATACGTTCGCGCGATTCCCGAAGGAAGGCTTTTGTTGGAAACCGACCTTCCCGAAGACCCCGCATCGAACGTCAAGGCAGCCCATGAGCCGAAGAAGCAAGCGCAAGAGGAATTCAACGCGATATGCGCTTCATTGGACCATGCGCTTGAGTCCATCCTCGGACTGAATAGCCGACATTCACGCGCTTCCATCGAGGCAGCTTCCGAAAAGCTTCTTGCACGAAAGGTATAGACAGCATGCGCCAATACTATGCACATAACGACCAGCCCATCGAACGTGCCGTGCTCGTCGGCATCGATCGACCCAATCAGAAGTGGAGTCTCGCCTCATCGCTTGCCGAGCTCGAGCGTTTAGCCGACACTGCCGGTGCTGAGACGGTCGCCGTCACCACCCAGAAGCTATCGACGCCCAATCCGCGCACCTTCGTCGGCAAAGGCAAAGCCGACGAGATCGCGCAACTTGCGCGCGATAGTGAAGCAGACTTGATCATCTTCGATGATGAGCTCTCCCCGACCCAGCAAAGCAATCTCGAGCGCGTCGTGGACAAGTCCGTCAAGATCATCGACCGAACCGCGTTGATCCTCGATATCTTCGCTTTGCACGCCACCTCGAAGGAAGGCAGCCTGCAGGTGAAGCTCGCCCAAAACCAGTATCTGCTCCCCCGCCTGCGCGGCATGTGGGCGCATCTGGCATCAGGGCACATGGGCGGCGGCGTCGGTTCCCGTTTCGGAGAAGGCGAAAGCCAGCTCGAAGTCGACCGCCGTATCGTGAGGAACCGCATAGCGTCCATCAAGCGCGAGCTTGCCCACCTTTCCGAAGTGCGTGCGACTCAACGTGAGAGCCGCTACGCAAGCGGCATGTACAAGGTATCGCTCGCGGGTTACACCAATGCCGGCAAGTCGAGCCTTTTAAATCTCCTCACAAACGCGGATGTCTTAAGCTACGACAAGCTGTTCGCGACCTTGGACTCCACAACGAGGAAATACGAGCTTCCGCAAGGCAGGGAGATCACCATCACCGACACGGTCGGTTTCATACAAAAGCTCCCGACTACGCTCGTGGAAGCGTTCAAATCGACGCTCGATGAGATCACGGGAAGCGATTTGATCTTGCAGGTCACCGATTGCTCATCGCCGCAGTTCGCGTTGCAGATGGATGCCGTTGACGACGTCTTGACCCAAATCGGCGCGCAGGACATCAAGCGCATCGTCGTCTTCAACAAGTGCGATCTGCTCGACGAAGACGAGATGGCCAAGATGCGGGCCCTCTATCCTGAAGCGCTCTTCGTCTCCGCGATGACCGGAGAAGGCATTGATACGTTGATAGACGCGATAGCGAAGGCGGCCGCGGAAAGCGATACGGCGATAGATGTCATCATCCCCTACAACAAGGGGGATCTGGTCTCAGTGGCCCATGAGCGTTGCCGTGTGCTGAAAGAAGAGTATACGGAAGCTGGAACGAAGCTCTCGATCGTTGTCCCGAAAGCTTACACAGCTCAGTTCGAACCGTTCAGAACGGAATAATGCTTGAGATAGATTGCCCTAAAGCCCCGATGCATGGAGCCAACATGCCCAGACGGCAACGGACTCGCGGATGTAGTAATTGATGGTCAAGGGCAAGATGCCGCATTCGCAGGAAACGGTTTTCACGCTCGCACCCAAATCCTCCGCAAGCCACGTGGCGCGATACAGATGATACGCGCTCGAGACGACCACCACATCCTTCGATGTATCGCCGCCCATCGAGCGTATGAGGGCGAGGCTGTTCGATAGGTTCTCCTTCGTCGAGAAGGAATTCTCCTCCATGACGATGCGATCGCTTTCGATACCATGATTGATAAGCCATGTGCGCATGCAGGCCGCCTCCGAGATCTGTTCGTCATCGTTCTGGCCACCTGAAACAACCGCTATGCTGTTGGGGTTGCGCTCCAAGTAATCGAGCGCGCCTTGGAGACGGTACAGCAAGGCATTCGATGGATACGTGCCATTCACTTTCGCACCGAGCACGATCGCATAGCGTTGCGTATAGTCCGAAGTGCCCGACGAGGAAGCGATGATGGGTACCTCTGCGACTAAGAGAAGCGCGATGACGATGACGACCAAGATGCCCACGATCTTGCCGATGATCGCTGTGGCGAACCCTAGGATCGCAACCACGACCGCCGCGACCAGACATACGATCGCCAAGGTCGAATACCCCTGCAGAAGGAAATAGAACACGAACGCCGCAGCCAACAGGGCGACGACGAGGATTCCCGTGAATATCGCATGACCTTGCAGCATCGCAACACTCCAAATAACTACATGCTAAAACGGCGAATCGCCGAACTATTTACTTGCACGCCCCTATGATGACATCGAGCGCTTGATCGAGCACCTCATCGGGAATGTTAAGCGGCGGAAGCAAGCGTACCTTATCCTTCGCGGTCAGACAGAGCACACCCTCATCGATGCACGTCTTCACCACATCTGCCGCTGGCTTTTTCGTCGAGATGCCGATCATGAGACCCGCACCTGAAATGCCTTCTATGCCTTCGGCTCCCTCTATGCGCTCGCGGATATGCGCCGCTTTAGCGCGTACATCGGCAAGGAATTCATCGGTCAAACGCTCGATAACGCTCAAAGCGCCGGCACAGCATACGGGATTGCCACCGAACGTCGAACCATGATCGCCTGGTTGGATGACGTTTTCCACCTTCGGCCACATCAAGCATGCGCCGATCGGCAGGCCCGCGCCTAAGCCCTTCGCGGTCGTTATGACGTCCGGCTCGATGCCGTAACCCATATATGCGTACAGCTCCCCTGTGCGGCCATTGCCGGTTTGCACCTCATCGATGATGAGCACCATGTCGCGCTCCCGTGTGAACTGCGATGCGCAGGCGACGAATTCCTCAGTAAGGACGTTCACGCCGCCTTCGCCCTGGACGCACTCGATCATGACCGCGCAGGTCTCGGGAAGATCGCATGCCGCTTCGAGCGCGGCAATATCATTCGCGGGAATGTGCATGAAGCCAGGAGTCAGGGGCTGGAACAGTTCATGGAAATGATCCTGTCCCGTCGCCGCGAGCGTCGTGAGCGTGCGCCCGTGGAAGCTGTTTTCCAACGTGATGATGGTTGCGGGAGGCTGCCCGCCTTCCGGATGCAGTTCGTTAAACTTATCAGACGCATATTTGCGCGCCACCTTGATGGCGCATTCGTTCGCCTCGGCACCAGAATTGCCGAAGAAGACCTTGCCCGCACCCGTGCGATCGCATAAGGCCTTCGCGAGTGCAGCGCACGGTTCCGTGAAATACAGATTGCTCGTATGCTGCACCACGCCAAGCTGGGCAGAAACCGCCTGGCACCATACGGGGTCAGCATAGCCGAAGGCATTCACGCCGATGCCTGAACCCATATCGATGTAGGTGCGCCCATCGGCGCCGAGCGCAAGAGCGCCCTTGCCGCTTACTATTTCCACAGGGAAGCGCGCATAGGCATGCGCGACATACGCCTCATCCGTCTGTGCTATCTGGGACATGGGGACTATCCTCTCGTAAAGTCGATTCGCTTACAAACCCCTTATCATGGTGCCGGCGCCTTCGTCGGTGAACAGTTCCATGAGCAAAGCATGGGGAACACGCCCGTCGATGATGGTGACGCTTTTGACACCTTGCGAGATGGCGCTGATGCAGCACTCCAGCTTCGGGACCATGCCGCCGCTCACGACATCGCTTTTCACGAGCTCGCGCGCCTCATCGAGGGACATCTCGGGTATGAGCGTATCGGGGTCGTTCTTGTCGAGCAGGACGCCATCGATGTCGGTCATCATGATCAGACGCTCTGCACCGAGCGCTCCCGCGATCGCTGCGGCAGCGGTATCGCCATTGATGTTGAGCGTGTTGCCATCCACATCGCCGGCAACCGTGCTGATCACGGGGATATAGCCGGTGTCGAGCAAATCGAGCACCGGTTGGATGTTCACGCCGACGATCTCACCGACGAGCCCAAGACGCTCATCGCGCACCTCCGCAAGGATCATCCTGCCGTCGAGGCCGCTGATGCCCATCGCCTGGCCGCCATGCGTCTGGAGCAGGCTCACGAGCGTTTTATTGATCTTTCCCGCAAGGACCATCTGGGCGATCTCGACGGTCTCTTGATCGGTCACACGCAGTCCATCGACGAACAGCGTCTCCTTGCCCAGCCGCTTCATCATATCGCTGATCTCGGGACCGCCACCATGGACGAGCACGACGCGCACACCGACAAGCGACATCAGCACGATATCGCTCATGACCTGCTGTTTGACCTCATCATCGATCATCGCGTTGCCACCGTATTTGATGACGACGACCTTGCCGTTGTATTGCTGTAAGTTCGGCAGCGCTTGGGTGAGCACCTCGGCGCGTTGCGCGTTCGTGAACCGTGCCGCTTCGCTTGCGTTGCCTGATACGTTTTCTCTCATGACGATCCTTTGCTTTGTAACGTGGTTCTCTTCTGTCCAAGGAAGGCATCGCTCCCCCGCTATCGTTTTCATCAGGTTCGGTAATCCCCGTTGATCTTGACGTAATCGTAGGTGAGATCGCAGCCCCAAGCCGTTGCGCTTTCGAGCCCGTCCTTAATGCCGACGATGATGTCGATCTCATCTTCGAGGAGAATCTCTTTTGCGATGTCCTCATCGAACGGAACGCCCGAACCATCGCGGCAAACCGCGATGGTGCCCTTTGCGCTTGCAAGGTCCACATCGACCTTTTCGATGTCGACATCAGCCCCGCAATAACCGATGGCGCAAAGAATGCGGCCCCAGTTCGCATCGGCGCCGAAGAAGGCGGCCTTCACCAAGCTCGAGCAGATGATCGCCTTCGCTATCGTCCGGGCACAAGTCTTATCCTTCGCCCCGGAAACCATGCAGGTAAGAAGCTTCGTCGCACCCTCGCCATCGTGCGCGATCATGCGGCAAAGCGCCTGCGTCACGTGCGCAAGCGCGACCTTGAATGTATCGAGCGAGGGAGATGCTTTCGTGATGGGGGCATTGCCCGCCTCGCCATTCGCGAGCACGACGACCATGTCGTTCGTGGACGTATCGCCATCGACGCTGACCATGTTGAAGCTATCCTGAACGTCATCGACGAGAACCTCATGCAGAAGCTTCGCATCGATGGCCACATCGGTCGTTATGAACACGAGCATCGTCGCCATGTTGGGATGGATCATGCCACTGCCCTTCGCGATGCCGCCGATATGGCAGATGACATCCGAAGCATCATCTGCAGGAAGCGTAAATGAGACGGCGAACTGTTTCTCGACCGTATCGGTCGTCATGATGCCCTGCTCTGCTTTCGTGCTTCCCGCCTCGCTCGCCTGCAAGCCCTTTGCGAGCTTTGGCATCGCCTTCGCAATCGGATCGACGCACAAAGGCTGGCCGATGACGCCCGTGGATGCTACGACGATATCCTCAGGCGCAAAGCCCAGCTCGGCTGCAGCGATCCCGCTCATCTTTTGAGCGATGTCATAGCCATCGGCATTGCAGGTATTCGCATTGCCGCTGTTGCAGATGATCGCCCTGGCACTACCGTCGGCGATATGCTCGGCCGTGACGATGAGCGGAGCGCCTTTCACCTTGTTTGTGGTATAGACAGCTGCAGCGCTCGCAGGTTTTTCGGAGGTGCTGACGATAAGCGCCAGATCGCGCGCATCATGCCCTGCACGAATGCCGCAATGGACGCCATTCGCCGCAAAGCCTGCTGCTGCGCACACCCCACCTGGAATCGTCTTCATCATCTGCACTCCTCTACCGCAATTCAAGCCCGGTCGCCTCTGGCAAACCGAGCACGATGTTCATGTTCTGGATAGCAGCACCCGAGGCGCCCTTTCCAAGGTTGTCGAAACGCGAGACGAGCAGGATGCGCTCGTCATTGCCCTCGACCGTAACCTGCATCGTATCGCAATCCGCCCATGCGTTCGCCGCTAAGAAGCCATCTTCGTCCGCCTTCTCCACGAAAGAAACAACGCCGCCAGCTGATTGGTCATAGGCAGCCTGATAGGCTTCGCGGATAGCCTCGATCCCTCCGTGAACCTGATCGGCGAACAACGGGACGACGACCTCCATACCCACCAGATAATCCGCAACGATCGGGCAGAAAACCGGATCGTATGAAAGACCGCTGATCTTGGCCATCTCAGGCAAATGCTTGTGATTCTGCGAAATCCCGTACATGCGTGGGGCATCAAAGAGCGGATCGCGCCCGTCAGCCTCATACTGAGCGATCATCTTCTTGCCTCCTCCGGAATAGCCGGTGAGAGAGAAGCATGACAGTTGCGCATCAGCGGAAAGCACGCCGCACGAAACCAAAGGTTGGACGAGCGCGATGAATCCGCTTGCATGGCAACCGGGATTGGCGATGCGCTTCGATGCCGCTATGCGCTCGCGATACCCTTCAAGCTCAGGGAATCCATACGTCCAGCCATCTTTCGTGCGATGCGCGGTAGACGTATCGATGATGACCGTATCGGGATTGGAAACCAGGCTCACCGCTTCGATTGCAGCTTGGTCCGGCAAGCACAGAAACGCCACGTCAGCGGCATTCAGGTACTCCGCCCGAACGGAAGCATCCTTACGTGCCTCATCCGGAATATGCAACAATTCGATATCCTGTCTGCCGCTTAACCTCTCATGAATCCGCAATCCGGTGGTACCAGCAGCTCCATCGATAAATATTTTTGCCATTAATCTTTCCTTTTTTTGCATGTTTTAATTAATAACTATAATTTTTCTGCATATTTTATTAATTATGATACATTATAGTACGTAACTGGGCCTTTTGGAAGCGCCCGTCCGTGAGCGGCATTCGAAGCGCCGCATCCGCACATCGTCATCAGCCGACGATTATCAACCCTACGTGATAGATCACGAAACACACCACGTATGCCAGCACCAATTGCATGACCACGATGCCGATCGCTTGGATGGTCGAATCGAGCTCCTTGCGCGTTGCCGCGAACGTAGCCAGGCAGGGAACGTACAGAAGGATGAATACAAGGAATGTGAATGCGGTCAACGGGGTGAATATGGTCGCTAAGGCTGCCGCGATGGTCAGGCCCGAACTGATCAAGGGACCCATCAAGACCGTCAGCGTCGAGACGATCGCCTCCTTGGCGGCCAGGCCTGCCAACAGAGCCGTCGTCGCCTCCCACGAATCCAACCCGATGGGCTTGAAGATGAACGAGATCTGCGTGCCGATGGCAGCAAGGATGCTTTGCGAACTGTCTGAGACGGGATTGAAGGTCACGTCGATGTTCTGCAAGACCCAGATGACGACGGTGCCCAAGAAGATGATGGTGAACGCCTTCTTGACGAACTCCTTCGCGTTATTCCACATGTGACGCACCACATCGCTCAGAGCAGGCCAACGATATGCTGGAAGCTCCATCACGTACATCATCGCATCGCCTTTGAATAAGGTGCGGCTCAATACGAAACCCAGCAGTATCGCCACTACGATGCCGAGCACATACAGAGAGATCATCACGAGCGTCGCTTTCGTCCCGAAGAACGCCGCCGTGATCATGCCGTATACGGGCAGTTTGGCGCTGCACGACATGAAGGGGGTTAAAAGGATCGTGAGCTTTCGGTCACGTTCACTGGGAAGCGTGCGCGTTGCCATGATGGCGGGAACGTTGCACCCGAAACCCACGATGAGCGGTGCGAAACTTCGACCAGAAAGGCCGATTTTGCGCAAGAGCTTGTCCATGACGAAAGCCACGCGCGTCATGTATCCGCTGTCTTCCAAAAACGACAAGAAGAAGAACAGCACCATGATGATCGGCAAAAACGACAGTACGCTGAACACACCTGCCCAAACGCCGTTGATGACGAGGTCGTACACCCAGTGGTTCACACCGACGCCAAGCAAGAAGTCCCCGAAAGCGCCTCCCGACCAGTTAAAGAGGCTCTCGAGCGCCTCCTGGAGCGGACCGCCGATGACGCTGAACGTCAGCCAGAACACCAAGGCCATGACGCACAAGTAGATGGGGATACCCCATATGCGATGCGTGAGCACCTTGTCGATCTTCTGCGAGCGCTGCTGCTCGCGGCTCGTATCTGCACGATTGATGCAACGGGCGCATAAATCGTCGACGTAGCTATAGCGCTCCTTGGCCATCACCGTCTCGCTCGCCAAGCCGCTATCCTTCTCCAAATGATCGATGATGTGGTCTATGACGTGCAGATCCTCTTGTTCGACATCGAGTTGCGCCAGTATCGCTTCATCATGCTCGATGACCTTCTCGGCCGCATAGCGCACGGGCATACCGACCGTATGAGCGGGTACTTCGAGAATATGGCATACCGAGTGGATCGCCTTATGGAGATCGCCCGAGCAAAAGTCGATGCGTCGTTCGGGAGCAGGGTCGTTCGCAAGGGAAGCGACCTTTTCGAGCAGCGCCGTGATGCCCTGCTGTTTCGTCGCCGAGATAGGAACGACGGGCACGCCGAGCTCACGACCCAACTCGGCCGTATCGATCGTCACACCATTGCTGGTCGCCTCATCGATCATGTTGAGCGCAATGACGGTCGGCATGTTGAGCTCGAGAAGCTGCAAGGCCAGATAAAGCCCCATCTCGATGTTGCCCGCATCGATGACGTCGATGAGAAGATTCGGAGTATCTTGGGCACCGCGTTGGTGCGTCAGGCTCGCCAAGGCATCCTTTTCCTCGGTGCTGTACGCGTTAAGAGAGCTCAGCCCCGGCATGTCGATGACGCGCACCGAGGTCTTCTCGAACAGATTCGCATGATCGGCTTTGAGGGCGCCCCATTGCAGATGCGTCGTCACGCCGGGGTAATTCCCAACGTGGACCTTCTGCCCGGTCAACGCATTGAAGAGCGCCGATTTGCCACTGTTCTTGTTGCCGACGAGGGCTATGCGCAACTCAGAATCCCGCATTGCTTCCATCATCTCTTATATACTCTCATCAAGCAAAGACACGCACATCATGCGCCTTCCACCTGCTTTACCACGATAAGCGCGGCCTCTGCCTTGCGCAGCGTGAGCACGTAGCTGCGCACGCCCACTTCGATCGGATCCCCCATCGGGGCGATCTTGCGGACGGTCACTTTGGTTTGGGGAACCAATCCGGCATCCAAAAGCTTCATGCGTTGGATGCGCTCCCCTGCGATATCCACGATCACGGCGGACTGTCCGACCGCTAAATCAGTTAAGGTCATGGGATGCTTCCTTTATTTCGCACGAAGCGCACAGGTACTTCACGCTATCAGCGCTTGAAGAGGTGTTTGCATGGGGACACGAGCACGCGCATGCGCACGTACCTTCATTCGAACGCGAAGCCCGAGAAAGCCAAAGAGAGCGCACTGCGAAAAACACGCATATGGCGACTATGAGAATGACGATGATGCTCGGCATTCGAATTGAAGCCTCCCCTCTTCGCTCGAATGCTTAGGAGCTGCCGGTTACGGCAGCCCCACTATCATGCATTGTCCTTATTTAGGTTTAACGGGACGCTTGACCTTCTTCTGGCCATGCGTGCTCTTGTTCTTCGTTTTACGCGGTTGGTTCGCGTTCCCGCCACGTGGCGCATCCGATTGCTCCTTCGCGGAGATAGCGGTTACGCCCGACGCATCACCAGCATCGACAGATATGTCTGAGCCTTCTGCCTGCGCGGCAGCGGGCAGCGCCTTAAGCTCCATAGCACCGCACAGCGGGCGATCGTACTGGAAGATAGTGATGTCGTCACCGTACTTGCGACGGAGCTTCTTGAATTTCGGTTCACGTTCCTTCCACCACGAGAACAAAGGCGTCGCGATGGCGATCGAAGAGTACGAACCGCAGATCAAACCGATGGCCATGGCGAACGCGAAGTCCTTCAAGGTCTCCCCGCCGAAGATCAGCATGAGCAAAACCGGGAAGAACGAGGTCAGCGTCGTGTTGATCGTACGCAGGAACACCTGATTGATGGAGTGGTTCGCCATCGAGATGAACGTGACCTTCGGCGAATCGCCCATCATGTTGTCGTTGATGCGATGGAACACGACCACGGTGTCGTAGAGCGAGTAGCCGAGGATGGTGAGCAAGGCCGCAATGGTATTCGGGTTCACCTCACGGCCGACAAGCGCGTAGATGCCGATCACGATGATCAAGTCATGCAGCAGCGTGATAACGGCGATGACGCCCATCTTGAACTCGAAGCGGATGCCGATGTAGATGATGATGAGGATGAGGCTGACAAAGAACGCGATAAGCGAGCTTCTCACGACGCTCGCGCCCCAGTCGGGGCCGATGGTGGTGACTTCGAAGTTATCGGTCGACCAGCCGAAGGTCGAGGCGACTTTGTTCGCCGTAATCGCGGCATCCTCGGCGCTCGTCGTCGTCGTGCGAACGAGGAAGCCCTCTTCGCCATTCGTGCTCGTCGTCTGGATGACCGCATCCGGTTCGCCCGCCGCCTCGAACGCCTCACGCACTTGCTCGATCGTCACATCGCCCGTTGACGAGAACGTCGTCGATGTTCCGCCGATGAACTCGATGCCGAAATTCAAGCCGCGGATGCCAACGACCGCGAACGAAAGCACAACGCACACTGCAGCGATGATGAGAAGGATCTTGCGATAACCCATGAAGTTGATATCGCGCTTGATGAAGCGTCCCTTGATCTTGCCGGCGGCAACCGTCGCTGCATCGAAGAGCGCTGTTGCGCGAGGCGCATCCGCATCGGTCTGGTCCGCTTCAGGATACTCATCGAGCGTGCCATCCTCGAGTGCCGCGGTATACGACCCGTTGTAGACCTCCACAGCGTTTTGGCAATCGCGAACATCCCAGAAATCGGGATTCTTCTCGATGGCACGTGGGGCAAGCAAGCGGATGATAGGCGCCTTGAACAGAAGCATCATCGCGAGGTCGCAGAAGATGCCGAGCGCGAGCGTCAGGCCGAAGCCCTTGACCGATGCGCTGGC
>JAUNJT010000002.1:0-29520 GCA_030533105.1 Eggerthellaceae bacterium | reverse complement strand
CAAGAAGTCCAACGCGCCTGCGGTAACGCGCGAAACCAAGTCGGCGTCGATAGACGTCTGGATGGCGTGCCGCACGCCGGAGATGGATGCGGCGCGGATGGTGCGGCCCATGCGCACCTCTTCGCGGAATCGCTCGAGTGTCAGAATCGACGAGTCAGCCGCCATGCCGATGGTCAGCACGATGCCGGCGATGCCAGCAAGCGACAGGCTGAACAATCCGAAACGGCTTAAGAACGCAAGGATACCTAAGTAAAGCGCCGCGAAAACGATCATGGCGCCCGCCGTGATGATGCCGAGGCCCTTGTAGAAGACCAAAAGGTAGATCATGACGATGATGATGCCGATGATGGCGACGAGCAAGCCCGCACGCAGAGCATCCTGGCCGAGCGTCGGACCGACGACCTGGCTTTGCGCATACTCGAAGCTTACGGGCAGAGAGCCACTCTCCAGAACCGTCTGGAGGCTCTTCGCCTCATCAAGCGTGTAATTGCCCGTGATCGACACATCTCCGCTCGGGATCTCGCCCTGCACGGCAGGAGCGGATTGGACGATGCCGTCCAAGATGATGACGATCAGACCATGCGTCGGGGCAAGATCGGCAGTTGCCTCTGCGAATGCCGCAGTGCCTGCGGAATCGAGTTTGAGGTTGACGGAATAATCGGTGCCCGTCTCAGAGGCCTTGCCCACGTTGACGGTATTGATGTTCTCACCCGTGAT
Organism: Eggerthellaceae bacterium; assembly: GCA_030533105.1. Classification (GTDB taxonomy): domain Bacteria; phylum Actinomycetota; class Coriobacteriia; order Coriobacteriales; family Eggerthellaceae; genus SIG42. Next base: position 28,803 of record JAUNJT010000002.1, on the reverse strand, counting down.
AAGAGGCTCGTACGTACCGGGCTCGACTTCCAGTTTAACGGTCTGCTCCGTTGGGAACTGATTGCCGAACTCATCCGTGATCACGATATTCGAACCGTATTGACCGGATTGGATCTTGCTCACCACATCTGAATCGGTGAACGAATCCAAGCGGGCGAACTCGAGCTTACCCGTCTTGCCGATCGTTGCGAGCGCCTCTTGCGTATCGCTCATGCCGGGAATCTGCACAAGGATCTGGTTCTCACCCTGCAATTGCACGGTCGCTTCACTCGCACCGAGGAGATTGACGCGCGTCTCGATGATGGCGCGAGACTTCTCCATATCCTCGCTGGAAATATCGGTGCCGTCGGCGTTCTTCGCCTCGAGAACGACCGAGAGTCCGCCTTGGATGTCAAGGCCTTGGTTGATGGTCGTCGAAGGCGGCATGAACAAAACGACCGCGATGATGACCAACACCGTGGTGACGATGAGCAGCCACATGTTGCGGCGATCCGCATTCATCGGCTTCTTTCTCTCGTTGCGCTTCTTCTGACGCTGCTTTGCAAACGATGATTTCGGGCTCTTGGTTTCTATGCGGAGGCCGGAAGCGCCTAATCCGCCGATGTCATCGGTCGGCGCGCTCGAATTGCCTTTACGTTGCCATACCCCTTGGTTGGGCGTCTCTGCCATGGACGCACTCCTTTTGTTCTTCTATCGGTACACGGGTTCGCACTTATTATCGCCCCGCGCGCTTTGAGGGCATTCCCTTCAAAAGTGCGCGCATGACGTGCGTTTTTTCCAAACGTTTATTGTGCCACATTTCTCGGCTAAAGAGAACGCAAACGCCCGAATGTGCCGATTTATCCTCGTTAAAGACTGATTAGTTATTGCCTGTTGCCCCAGATGCATCGCTGGCATCCGAAGAAGACGCATCGTCAGCATTGCGCAGAGAGCGCAGAATCGCGCGTTTGCGCGCTTGCTTCTCCGCATAAGCTTGTTTATCGAGCTTGCGCTGCTCTTCTTGTGCAAGCTCATCTGCATGTGCAGCTTCCCAAGCCTGTCTCTCTTGCGCCCGACGCGCTTTTTCCTCCTGGCGCTTCCGCCTGCGCTCCTCGCGTTCTTCCTTGGCCTCACCATCCGAGAAACGGCAACCGCAGTAGTTCTGACGGTACATCCCGAGCTCACGGCTCCGCCTCGTCGCCTCAGCGTAGTTCGGTCTGAAATCCCTGAACTCGCAGGCTAGCCCCCACATCTTCGCCGCACGCTCAAGCTCTTGGGAGATGATGTCGGTGTATTGGTAGGGGCTGACGCTCAGTGTCGTCGACAGGCAATCGTAACCTTGGGCGTGTGCATATGCGGCTGATTGCTCGAAACGCATTCGATAGCACGCACGGCATCTCGCTTCATGCGGATCGTCTTCTGTGCAGTCGGGTGAGCGCAATGCGGAGGCGATGGTCTTCTCCCAATTCGATGGATCGTAATCGCCTTCGGATACGGGCAGATCTTGCGTCGCCGCCCACGTCTTGAGCGTGTCGAGGCGCTTGGCGTATTCGCCATCTGGATGGATGTTGGAATTGGCATAATACACCGTAAGCGTATGCCCGTCTGCCGCAAGCAGGCGCGATGGCTCGAGCGTGCATGGTCCACAGCATGCATGGAGTAAGGTCAAAGGCCCTGTATGCGGTTGGATGAGCGTCATCGAAACCTACCCTTTCCCCATCATCGGATGAACATCGCATCGCCGAAGGAGAGCATGCGATAGCGGGACTGTATGGCATGCTGGTATGCTGCCATGATGTTGTCGCGTGTGGAGAATGCGCTCACGAGCATCATGAGCGTGGAACGCGGAACATGGAAATTCGTGATCAACGCATCGACGACCCTAAACGAATAGCCGGGAAGGATGAAAAGGCTCGTCGCTTCGCGATTGCGCGCACAAACACAGCCAAGCCCTTCATCCCAGGCGCTCTCAAGGCTTCTCACGCTCGTGGTTCCAACCGCGATGACGCGCCCACCCCGCTCCTTGCAAGCTTGGATGGCGTCGATCGTTTCTTGGGGAACCGTATAGTATTCGGTATGGATGATATGGGAAGTCGGATCGTCCTCATCGACGATGCGGAACGTATCGAGGCCGACTTCGAGTTCCACCGTGCTCCACATGATCCCGGCTTCTTCGATCCTCTCGATGAGCTCCGGTGTGAAATGCAGTCCCGCCGTCGGGGCGGCAGCCGATGCCTCTCGCTGCGAGTACACCGTCTGGTAGAGCTCCTCGTCTCCCGCATAATCCTTGATATACGGGGGCAGCGGTGTATGGCCTACCGCGTGAAGCGCCGCATCCATGCTTTGAAGCGGGGTGAACAAGCGGGCGAGCCGCTCCCCTTTCTGCCCGGAATGCGACCAATCCGCGATCTGCGCTGAAAGCACGACCTTACCCTCGCAATCGGTGAAATCGATGCGGGGGGCGTGCTCAGGGTCGCTTGCCGGCTTTAGTCTCTTGCCCGGACGGACGAGCACTTCCCAGTAGCTGATCTGATTTATGGAATCAGCCTTATCCGTACCGAGCTCGATGCCCGGATAATCGGCATCGCTTACTGCGAACGATTGCCGGAGCAGAAACACTTCCGCAGACCCGCCCGATCCATGCTTTTGCCCGAGCAAACGCGCCGGCATGACGCGCGTCTCGTTCGCGACAAGCAGATCCCCTGGACAAAGCTCATCGATGATTTGGCTGAAGATGCGGTCTGTTACTTCGCCGGTTTTCCTGTCCATAACGAGCAGACGGCACGCGTCGCGCGGCACCATGGGTTCCTGGGCGATGAGCTCAGCAGGCAGTTCGTAATCGAAATCACTCGTTTTCATGCGGCACATCATACACCTCTTTTATACAGCGCATGCGATACCGTGCGCAAAGCGGTGCACATTCCCTTTGGATTGAATAAAAAAGAATCCGCCATGACGGCGGATCCGGGTAACGCTATCTTTGTGAATCGAATTACAGCTTCACGACGTTGCTCGCCTGAAGCTTACCATTCTGACCCGTGGTCACTTCAAAAGAGACTGCCTGACCCTCATCGAGCGTCTTGAAGCCCTCCATTTGAATCTCTGAGAAATGCACGAACAAATCATCGCCATCCGGACGCGAGATGAAGCCGTAGCCCTTCTCGGGGTTGAACCATTTAACGGTACCTTCCGCCATTCTTTCCTCTTTCCTTCCCTATGCAGGGTAAAACAAAGCCGAACCCAAACCCGTGCTCACCCCTCCAAGAAAGCACATGCTAACTATACGCCATCAGTTATTCTTTTTTCGTGTAAATAGCCAAATAAGTTTCTAATTATGATGAATAATCCCAGATGGATACCCACTTTTATACATATTGGGGTGTATCGTTTCGACAATGAGGGGCACACGTGCCCAACTTAGAGCGCGCCCGAGGACGCCGCACGCATCGCACAATGGCGCGCTCATAAGCACCAAGGCATATCGCGCGTGGACATCATCGCTTCGTTTCGTGTAAAATGTCCGCTGCAAAAGTGCGAGTGCGCAAAAAATCGATACATGACGCGCACCGACGAAACGACATGAGAAAGAGGCGAACCTCGAACATGGGCAAGGACATCAAGAAAATCGTATTGGCATACTCCGGCGGTTTGGATACCTCCATCATCATCCCCTGGCTGAAGGAGAACTACGACGACCCCGAGATCATCGCGGTATCGGGCAATGTCGGACAGGCCGACGAGCTCGAAGGCCTCGAGGAAAAGGCGCTTGCCACGGGCGCGAGCAAGCTCATCGTGGCCGACTTGGTCGACGAGATGGTCGAGGACATCATCATCCCGGCACTCAAGATGGATGCGAAATACGAAACCTATCTGCTGGGTACGGCATTCGCCCGTCCCGTCATCGGCAAGAAGCTCGCCGAGATCGCGCTCGCCGAAGGCGCTGACGCCGTGTGCCATGGCGCAACCGGCAAAGGCAACGATCAGGTGCGTTTCGAGCTCGCCATCAAGCGCTTCGCGCCGGGCATGAAGATCATCGCCCCGTGGCGCGAGTGGGACATCAAGTCCCGTGACGAGGAGATCGATTACGCGGAGGCGCACAATGTGCCCCTGAAGATCTCCCGTGAGACCAACTATTCCAAGGATAAGAACCTGTGGCATCTCAGCCACGAGGGACTCGACCTGGAAGATCCCGCGAACGAGCCGAATTACGAGAAGCCGGGCTTTCTCGAGATGGGCGTGAGCCCCTTAGACGCTCCCGATGAGCCCACCTATATCACGCTGGATTTCGAGGCAGGAGCACCTGTCGCATTCAATGGCGAGCGCATGAAGGCAAGCGAGATCATCCTGCGCCTCAATGAAGTCGGCGGCGCGAACGGCATCGGCATCATCGATATCGTCGAGAACCGTCTCATCGGCATGAAGGATCGCGGCGTGTACGAGACCCCTGGCGGAACGATCCTGTACTTCGCGCATGAGCAGCTCGAGATGCTCACCGTGGACAAGGAGACCTTGCATGTCAAGCAAAAGCTCGCCGTCGATTACGCTGACCTGATCTACAACGGCAAGTGGTACAGCCCGCTTCAAGAAGCGCTCACCGCATTCGCGAACAAGAGCAACGAGTACGTGACCGGCACGGTGCGCCTGAAGCTGTACAAGGGCAACATCATCCCCGCTGGCACGACGAGCCCCTATTCTCTGTATTCCGAGGATCTGGTCACGTTCGGCGAAAGCGATTACGATCAGAACCAGGCAGAGGGCTTCATCAACCTCTGGGGTCTGCCGACCATGGTGCAAGCGCTCCGCGAGCAGGGAAAGCTGTAAGCGATTCCTAGAAACTGAAAAGCCAATCGAATGGATGCGGTCGGATTCGGCCGCATCTTTTTTATCGTGTCATCTTATGCTTGACGTTGATCCATTCGTGCTCGAGGAAATCACGTCCCCGGAAATCGACGCGTTTCTCGTACACGATGACCTGTATCCCGAAAGCGCCGCTGAACCCGCCCCCGTACGTGCTCGCCGGCGCCCAAACCTGACCGGTTGCCACTGCGCCATCGTTCACGTACAGCGCCCCTTCGGGTTTGGGGCGCTTGATATCGGGATATGCATGCGAATGCCCGCTGAAGTAGGTGGCATGCGGATACCGCTCCATGATCGATGCGCACTCCTCGTTCTCGATCAGGGAGTTGCGATATCCGAAGCTTCCCTCCATGGAGCCGTGTATCGTGTTTTGGAGCGGCTCATGGCAAAAGACGAATGAGAGCTCGCCTGCTTCCTCATCGGCAGCGAGCAGGTCATCGAGCCATTCCATCTGCCTCGACGTGAAATTGAAGGGAACCCAGCCGGTTGACCATGCATCGGGACCGAGCACTATGAAGTGCAGGCCATCGACATAAAGATCGTAGTAGACCCGAGAAAGCCCCGCTTCCCTTAAGAACAGAAGAAGCTGGTCGCTTCGGTATTCCTCATTAACAGGACCGATTTCACCATCGTACGCATACAACTGCTCATGATTACCCATGACCTTGACGAAGTCGCTATCGAAATCGTAGCCCGCCTCCTCGCATAGGCTCCGGATAAGATCGTATTCCTCCTGGATCCCGGAATTGACGATATCGCCGACGATCACAATGGTGCTCGGTTGGATATCGAGCGAGGAGATGTCGGAAAGCATGGTGCGGAAATGATTGACATTGCGCTCGATGCCTGCGGTGATGTGCGTATCGCTTACGACGAAAAACGAGCTGACGAGTGCTCCTGGATCAGGTTCGAACACAGAGCAAGCAGGAAGAGCAGAAAGACAAGCACCGCCCGCCGCCAACGCGGACAGTTTCAGAAACGCGCGACGAGACATCATATCCATGAGGTCCCCTTTCATGCTGACGCACAAAAACAAGCGCCTGAAGGATGCGGAAAAGCATGCAGCCCAAGACAATGGCAGAGCATATAGATGGCGGAAAGCACACGCGCTTCCCTGACGACCGGAGCGTTTCAAGTATAAAACGCCAAACGCATTTCAGCAATCATGCAGAAGATGGCGCAGACAGCTTAGGCAGATAGGAAAAACAGCGCTTTACTGAGCATCGAGCAGAGAGATCTCTGCTTCCTGCGAATCCAAGAATGCTTCCACATCAGCTTCGGTGTAGACCTCGGGAAGCGAAATGCCATACGCACAAGCAACGGCACGCGCCTGTTTCTCACGGAGCTGCGCCAAGGCGGGTTCGTTCGCTTGCTGCAGATACAGCGATGACATGAGTAAGCTATGCGCGATATATCCGGTAAGATGCGGATCGGTACCTGAGACCTGCATGATGCCGACCATGGACTCCGGCGCCAGACCTAAAAGGATGCCACCATCGATATCGGTAGCTTCACCGATGGCGGCTTCGAGCATCTCCGCCGCAGCACGGGGATCCTTTTGCCCATTCGCCTTCTGCAGGCTCAACCGGATCGCCTCGGCGAATTGCAAGATCATGCGCATGAGATAGTCTTGTTGGAGCATGTGCTAATGCCACTTCCCGCTAAAACGATACCTGGTCTTTACGACGGCATCGGTATTCCCAGATGCTCGAACGCACGCTCGGTTGCCTGACGGCCCTTAGGCGTGCGCATGATGAGACCCTGCTGCAATAGATACGGCTCGTAGACATCCTCGAGCGTGCCTGCATCTTCCGACAGGGCGCTTGCCAATGTCGAAAGGCCGACCGGCTTGCCCCCGAAACGCACGGCAAGGAATTCGAGGATGCGATTATCGGTCGCATCGAGACCGAGCGAATCGACTTCGAAGAACTCAAGCGCCTCGCTCGCGACCTGCTTGGTGATCTCCCCGTCACCGCGAACCTGCGCCCAGTCGCGCACACGCTTGAGCAAGCGGTTCGCCAAACGGGGCGTGCCACGCCCGCGCTTGGCGATCTCAAGGGCGCCTTCCTTGTCGATGGAGACACCGAGAATCGAAGCGGAACGCGTGATGATGGCTGCCAGCTCTTCCGCTGAATAGTATTGCAGGCGGAATGCGATGCCGAAACGGTCGCGCAACGGACCGGTAAGAAGCCCCGTACGCGTCGTCGCGCCGATGAGCGTGAAGTGCGGCAGATCGAGTCTGATCGAGCGAGCTGCGGGTCCTTTGCCGACGACGATGTCGAGCACGAAATCCTCAAGCGCCGGATACAGCACTTCCTCGACCATGCGGTTCAAGCGATGGATCTCGTCGATGAAGAGCACGTCGCCTTCCTCGAGGTTCGTCAGAATCGCGGCAAGGTCGCCCGTACGCTCGATTGCAGGACCGGAAGTGGTGCGGATGTTCGAGCCCAGCTCGTTGGCGACAACGGAAGCCAACGTGGTCTTCCCCAAGCCCGGAGGGCCCGAGAAGAGGATGTGGTCGAGCGTATCATGGCGTTGCTGAGCGGCCTGGATGAGAATCGTCAGCGAATCCTTCACCTTGGTCTGGCCAAGATAGTCATCCAGATAACGCGGACGCAAGCTATGCTCGAGCGCAAGGTCGTCCTCGGTAAGCTGCGGCGTCAGAGGGTGCGCATGCGTGCCGCTCCCGCTATCGAACGACCCACGCATGGCGCCCGATGAGCCACTCGCCCAGTCGCTCGCCTGAAACATCATGCCCTCTATGTTCACATCAGTTCCCATATGAATCCTATTCTATACCTGCGAGCCCAACCGCTTGAGCGCGTATTGCAATATGGCGCTCTCCGAAGCGTCCTCGGGGGCACCGGAAAGCGCGAGCTCGGCTTCTGCGGAGGTGAATCCCATGCTGAGCAGCGCTTCGGTGATACCCTTGAGCGCACTGCTTTGCGAGGAGGAACCTGCATCCGAACCATCCGATGGAGCGTCGCCCAAAAGACCGTCCATGCCTCCATCGATCACGCCCTTGAGCTCGAGGATGATGCGTTGAGCCATCTTCTTGCCAACGCCGGGGATCTTGGAGATGCGTGTGACATCCTGCGCGGTGATGGCGGTGATGAGCTCCTGCGGGCTATAGAACGACAGCGCCGCCAATGCAAGCTTCGGGCCGATGCCTGACACGCCGATCAGTTCCTCGAACAGGGCCTTCTCTTCCAGGGAGATGAACCCGAAGAGGCTCATCCCGTCTTCGCGCACCTGAAGGTATGTCATGACCTGGACTTGCGAGCCGATTTCCGGGAGTCTGGCGATGCTTGTCTGAGGCATCAGCACCTCGAAGCCCACGCCGTTCACATCCAGATAGATAGACGAGGGTCTCCGAGCAACCAAAACGCCGTTCAAAAACGCTATCACTTCGGTTTCCTTTCTACGCTACCGGGCGTCCATCGCGCGCGAGACCGCTTGCTCGTAACGCTGCCAAGCATGGACTTGCCCATCGTGCGTGATAAAGCAAATGGCAGCCGCCAAGGCATCGGCGGCATGATCGGGTTTGGGGGGTTCGGGTAAGGATAAGAGATGCTGGACCATATACTGGACCTGATCCTTGGTAGCATGACCCTGCCCCACCACGGATGCCTTGATTTGGTTCGGTGTGAACTCGCCGACCGCTAAGCCCGCGGCAGCACACGGCACCAAGGCTGCTCCACGTGCCTGACCCGTTGCGAACGCAGCCGTGATGTTCTCGCCGAACCACACCGTCTCTATGCCGAGGCATGTCGGATTGAATTTCTCGATAACGGCGCCGATCTGCTGCGAGATCTTCAGAAGCCTCTGCTCGAGCGGGACGTCGGTTTGCGTCGTGACGCATCCATACGCCACGCATGACATACGGGGACCATCTTGATAGACGACTCCCCAACCCGTGTGCGCAAGCCCAGGGTCGATGCCCAAAACGGTGCGGCACACTCGATTTGTCACGCAACGCTCCCTTCCGCTCGAACCATTACAAACATTTGTTCGCTGATATAGTATCACACTCGAACATCCTGTGCGATACTTTTTAGCGCGACCATCACTTTTTATACAAAAAGGCGCGCCGACCAAAAGCCGGCGCGCCTCCCACTTAGTTATTTCGTATCGTTTTAGTCCTCTTCAAGCGCTGCAGCGATCTCGTCCGTCATATCCATCGTGTGATAGACGTTCTGCAAATCCTCGAGTGCCTCAAGGTTGTCGATCAGGCGCATGACCTTCTTGGCATCGGAGACTTCGACGGCCGTGGGCGTCGTCGGAATCATCGTCATCTCGGCACCCTTGACCTCGATGCCCTGCTCCTCAAGACCCTTCTTGACCGCCATCAGATCGCTCGCCGCGGTGTACACGATCCACTCCTCATCGGCGTCCTCATAATCGTCTCCGCCAGCCTCTGCGACGGCTAACATGAACTCGTCCTCATCGGAAGCGTTATCGCGGTCGGCAACCTTCTTGCCATCGCCCTTGATGACCTTCTCGATGATGATCTCGCCCTTGCGCTCGAACTGGAATGCAACGCTGCCGCTGGTTCCCAGGTTGCCGCCTGCATGGCTGAATGCACTGCGGACATCTGCTGCGGTGCGATTGCGGTTGTCGGTCAGAGCCTCGCAATAGACGGCGACGCCAGCAGGACCATAGCCCTCGTATACGACTTCCTCGTAGTTGGCGCTATCCTTGCTTGCGCCCGAGCCCTTGTCGATAGCAGCCTTGATCTTGTCCTTCGGCATGGACTGGGCCTTGGCGCGCTCGACAGCTGCGGCCAATTGCGCGTTGTTATCGGGATTGGGATCGCCGCCGACCTTGGCCGCTACCGTGATCTGACGTGCAAGCTTGGAGAACAGCGTCGAGCGCTTCGCGTCGATGGCTGCCTTCTTGTGCTTCGTGGTTGCCCACTTTGAATGTCCTGACATGAGCTAATCCTCCCGATTATCCTGTGCGTTTGCCGCACTTCGAATGTGTCTTTGCCAACCAGATATGATACCACAGGCACCTATATGCGTTCAACAGAGCTCCCAGAATGCAACCGCGCTCGCTGCTGCCACATTGAGCGAATCGACCTCGTTCGCCATGGGGATGATGGCGACATGGTCGCATGCGGCAATGGTGCGCGTACTTAAGCCCTCCCCTTCAGTACCCAAGATGAATGCGAGCCTTTCTGATGTCTTGAGGCGCGCATCGTCAAGTGGAAGCGCATCCTCTTTTAACGCGAGCGCCACGACCGTATAGCCTGCTTCGTGTAAAAGAGGGATCCCCTGCGAGGACCAGTGCCCGCTTTCCTCTTGCGTGCCGACGTATGCCCACGGCACCTCGAACACGGCACCTTGGGATACGCGCACGCAGCGGCGATACCACGGATCATGGCAAGAAGGCGTGATGAGCACCGCATCGACGCCGAATGCTGAGGCGGACTTGAAGATGGCGGCCATATTGGCGTAATTGGTCACATCCTCGATGACGCACACGCGCTTTGCCGCCTCACCCTTCCCTTCGAGTGATGCAAGGAGCTCTTCTGCTCCTTTAGGCTTCGGGCGGATGAACACCGCCATCACACCGCGGCTGACGGGGTATTCGGTAATGCGGCAGAAGTCCTCAGTGCCAACGAGGAACAGAGCTGCCTCAGGACATGCATCGATGAGCCTATGTGCCGCCTGCAAGACTGCATGTTCTTGCGATACGGCAACATCCTCATCAACAAGCACCGAAAACGCTTGGATTCCCGCACGAAGCGCGCACTCGATAGCGCGCGGCGATTCGGCGACGAACAATCCGTACGGCGCCTTCTCGCGCACATCCAGTAAGCCCGCGCCTTTTAAGTTGCATGCGCGGAGCTCGGCATCGTGCAGTTTTCCGAAAACGACCAAGCGCGCGTCATCGCGGTCACACACCGCATGCGCGCGCAGGCTCTCGGTGGTGTTTTCGATGTCAGACTGCGTCATTTCCCGAGGAAATGCTCGGTCAGCTCAGGCGTGCCGATGTTGAAGTACTTATCGAGCACCCTGACGATCTCCTCGTTGCTCGAGATCAGGCGCTTCTCCTTGACACGGCCTGAGCTGATGGTGAGCTCATTGTCGGTCAGCGCGTAATAGCCATCGGATATGCGCAGGTTGCAGAGGCGCTTGAAGGTGAAGGGGCTAGACGGAGCAGTGCAGCAATGCCTGGCCAAGGCGATCATGTCGGCGAACTCGACCGGAGCATTCAAGAACTCCACCGTACGCTCGATCGGACCGGAACCATCGTGATGGAAGTTGATACGCCACCAGCCGCCCTGCAAAGGCTGCATGCTATACACCTGACCACGCGAATGCACCGTTGCGCCGTCGCGTAAGGGAATCGAGCAGCATGCCATGGGGCTTCCGCATCCCACATCGCAATAGGCGAGCTCATCACCCAAATCGACGACGGTTCCGCGATGCAGGATGGGCCATGGGTCCTCATGCTGATAGCAGGTGCGCGCGAATACGGGATACATCTTGTAGCCTATGTCGCGCAAAAACAGGCTGAAGATGCCGTTGAGCTCGAAGCAGAAACCGCCGCGGCGGCTGAGCACGATCTTGTTGAACAGGTCATCCACCTTCAAAGACACTTCCCTACGCAGATCGAACGAATCCAGGTCATCGAAGGGGATGTGCGTCTGGTGCGCATCGACGAGCGCATCGAGCAGTTCCTTGTTCGGCTCGCCCATGGGGTATTCGGCCGTCGCATCATAGCGATCCTCCATGCCGAGTCGCTTGGCATATGCTCCGATATCGGGAATGGGCGTCGTATATTCTTCGTACATCGCATCCTCCGTCTGGTCCGGGAAAGGGATAGTGCTCAGAACTTGCAGATGCGCGCTTGCATCGCGCAACCGCACGTTCGCAAGCTTATCGCAACATGCGCCCATAAACGCACATAAGTAACACAGCGGTACAAGATTTACCTGTTCCTGCGTAAAAAAATCCCTGCCGCGCAGGCGGCAGGGATTCTCACAAAGCAAGATAAGGCGAAAACTACTTGATGGTGACAGCAGCGCCAGCAGCCTCGAGCTTCTCCTTGAGCTCGGCAGCCTTGTCCTTGTTGACACCCTCGGCGATGGCGTTCGGAGCAGCCTCGACAGCAGCCTTGGCTTCCTTCAGGCCCAGACCGGTGATCTCGCGGACAGCCTTGATGACGGCGATCTTGTTGTCGCCGAAGCCCTCGAGCACGACGTCGAACTCGGTCTTCTCCTCGGCCTCAGCAGCCTCAGCAGGAGCAGCAGCAACGACAGCAGCCGGAGCAGCAGCGGAAACACCGAAGGTCTCCTCAATCATCTTCACAAGCTCGGAAGCCTGGAGCAGGGTCATTTCCTTTAAAGCCTCAATGATTTCTTCGTTAGTCATTTTTCAATCCTTTCGTCTGCCATTTTCCTTAATGGCGTATGTTTTCTCATTTCACGGTTATGCCGCGCCTTCGCGGCAAACTTTCATGCTGCGAAACCGCAGCGAGTTGCCCTTAGGCAGCCGACTTCTGCTCGGCGATTGCCTGCGTGGCGACGGCAAGACCGCGCGATACGCCGCTGATGGAAACAGCGAGACCGCGAGCCATACCAGAGATAAGACCGGCGATTTGGCCGAGGAGTTGCTCCTTCGAAGGCAGAGAAGCGATGGCTTCGACCTGCTCAGCGTTGACGAACTCACCGTCCATCATGCCGCCCTTGATCTGCATGATCTTGCTGCTCTTGGCAAAATCCTTCAGGACCTTGGCAGAGGCGACGGGGTCAGCACCTGCGAAGATGAACGCAGACGGGCCCTCCAAGATCTCATCGAGATTCGCGAGGTTCAAATCGGCGAGTGCGCGACGAACCAGCGTGTTCTTATAGACCTTCATGGAAGAGCCCGTTTCGCGGACCTCGCGACGGAGAGCTTGGATCTGCTTCACGGTAAGACCGCGATAATCCACAACCCACATCGCGCTGACGTCCTGCAAGTCCTCCTTGATCTGCTCAAGAATTGCAACATTCTGTGCGTTTGGCATGTATACACCTCCTTTTGCGCTCCTTCAGAGTTCCGCGCAAGAGGGATCAAAAAACGACCCCCGCTGATGACAGCAGGGGCCGATTAAGCGCATGCACACTTCACGACCACCTCGGCGGGCTGGGGTCTACCCAATTAAACCTTGCGGTGCCAGCTGTCTTAGGCAGCGGAACTATCCGTTTGTTGCCGCGCGGATCATATAGATTCGCGCAATGCTGCAAAATTGCAGCTGAACCATTATACCGATACATAACGGCACGTCAAGCGGGTTTCCCCGCAAGCGTGCCGTGCAATCTTAAAAACGTGACAGTCTAAAGGCTAAACGTTGAATTTGAAATGCATGATGTCGCCATCGGCGACGACGTAGTCCTTGCCTTCTTGACGGAGCTTGCCGGCGGCGCGGCATCCCGCTTCCCCACCAAGCGCGACATAATCTGCATACGATGCGGTTTCCGCCTTGATGAATCCTCGCTCGAAATCGGTATGGATCACGCCAGCAGCCTGCGGCGCCTTCGCACCGATCGGAATCGTCCATGCGCGGGTTTCGTCGGAACCAGACGTGAAGAAGCTCTGCAAGCCGAGCAGGTGATACGCCTCATGGATCAGGCGCGCGAGACCGCTTTCGGTAAGCCCCATCGCCTCCAAGAATTCGGCAGCCTCCTCAGGATCCATCTCGGCAAGCTCGGCTAAGTCCGCTTCCACCTGCGCGCAGATCGGCACGGGCGTGCAGCCGTCGATATCCTCAAGCTCTGCTGACACCTGATCCTCGTCGACGTTCGCGATATACAGCATCGGCTTCATCGTGAGCAGATGCAGCTCGTAGAGCGCATCGATCTCCTCTGGGGAAAGATCGAGCGTGCGTGCACGATGCCCCTCATTCAATCCCGCTTGAACCTTCTTGGCGGTATCGAGCTTGAGCTGGCCCTTCTTGTCGCGCTTCGCCTCCTTCTCGAGACGGGGAATCGCTTTTTCGACCGTGGCGAGGTCGGCTAAGATGAGCTCTGTTTTGATGGTGTCGACATCGCTTAGGGGATCCACTTTGCCATTGACGTGCACGACATTTGGATCCCTGAAATACCTGACCACCTCGGCGATGGCGTTGCAATCACGGATGTTCGCCAGGAACTGGTTGCCCAAACCCTCGCCCTTGCTCGCTCCTGCAACCAAACCGGCGATGTCGACGAACTCGACCGTCGCAGGGATGATGCGTGCGGGATGGTCGATGGCGGCAAGCTTTTCGAGGCGCTCATCGGGTACGGGAACGATGCCCACATTGGGCTCGATGGTTGCGAAGGGATAATTCGCAGCCAAGCCTCCCTTGTTGGTCATGGCCGTGAACAGAGTCGATTTACCGACATTCGGAAGACCGACGATACCGATGGATAAAGACATTGGGCACCTCGCAGTAAAAACCATGCTGGATTATTGACGTGATTCTAGCAGAAAGAGCGCACGTAGAATCAGCGCATGCAAGAAGGGCGCCTTGAAAGGCGCCCTTCGATGATGCGGAAAGCTTTGCTTTTCGGCTACAAGCTCACGATGCCGATCGTATTGAGCACGTAGAACACCAAGATCAAGATGACGAAGATGGGGGCGACGTACTTGATCATCACGTTGAAGAGCTTCTCGCCCTTGAAGGCGGAGGATTTCTTCACCTCGTCGGCGATGGCCTTCGGCTTGATGATCCAGCCGATGAAGATGCAGGTGAGCAAAGCGACCACAGGCATCAGGATCGTGTTGGATATGAAGTCCATGAAGTCGAGGATCTGGTTGTCCTGGTACTCGCCGATACCGAAGATCGAATACATCGGGTCGATGCCGATCCACGCGTTGTAACCTAAGTTGCACACGATGCCCAGCACGATGATGAAGAGCGAGCATGCGATGATCGAACGCGTGCGGCTCCATTTCGCACCGTCTTGGACGATCGAGACGCACGTCTCAAAGAGCGAGATAGCGCTGGTCAAGGCTGCGAAGAACACGAGCGCAAAGAAAACGAAGCCTAAAACGCTCGCAATCGAGCCGGTGCCGGCGAACACCTCGGGCAAGGTGCCGAACATGAGTTTCGGACCAGCTTTCGCGGCAACGGCGTCGGCGCTGCCGAGGATGGCGACGGATGCCGGGATGATCATGAAGCCAGCGAGCAGGGCGATGCCGGTGTCGAAGATCTCGATGCGGCGAACCGACTTCTCCAGGTCCTCTTCCTCCTTGAAGTAGGAGCCGTAGGTGATCATTATGCCCATGGCCAAAGACAAGCTGAAGAACATCTGGCCCATGGCAGCGACCACCATGTCGATGGAGATCTTGGATACGTCGGGGATCAGGTAGTACTTCAAACCATCGATGGCGCCGGGAAGGGTCAGCGAGTAGATGCTGATGCCGACGGCCATGACGATGAGCAGCGGCATCAAGATCTTGTTCGCGCGCTCGATGCCGTTTTTGACGCCGAGAGCCGTTACCACGATGACCACCGCGATAAAGACGATCATCCACAGGAAGGTCTCAGCACCGGTTCCCGTGATGAATCCCGCGAAGCTCGCCCACGCATCCGTGCCGAGCTCGGCCGCTCCGACGGTGACGTAGCTCACCATGTACTTGGTGACCCAACCACCGATGACGCAATAATACGGCGTGATGATGAACGGAACCAGCGATGCAAGGATGCCGATGATGATGTACTTCTTACCGAAGTGACTGAATGCGCCGATGGCGCTCTGCTTGGTCTTGCGACCCAATGCCGTTTCAGCGGTCATCAGCGCGAAGCCGAACGTGCACACCAAGATGATGTACGTGATCAGGAATACGCCGCCGCCGTATTTAGCGGCGAGATACGGGAAACGCCACAGGTTTCCCAAACCAACCGCGGATGCCGCCGCAGCCAAAACGAAGCCCATCTTGCCCGACCATACTGCACGAGCCGGTTTCGCTTTCGTCAGGTTTTGATCAGAAGCCATGAACCATACCCTCCCTCTGACAAGTTCAACCTGTAATAACTACAAGGCGAAATTATAGAAATGCGCGGACGCACTTTCAACCACAAGACGAAACGAATATTCGCTAAACGGCAATTTTTATGCAAAACGCGCTTCGCACGATCACTGGCACAGCCTCCACCTCACCCGAAACGGCACCTCGTCATGGAGCCATTCTGATATACTTAAAAGTTGCGATATCGCATAGTTTCCGACATGCAATCCGCCCTATCGCATCAACCCGAAAGGCGCGTAATATGACCTTTGAGCAATCAGGCTTGTTCGATGATTTCGAAGAAGAAGAGACCGTAGTAAGCGAGCAGGATGCGCTCGCGAAGATCTCTGCGCGCATCGATCAGCTGCGCCGCGAGATCGAGCACCACACGTATCTGTATTACGCCCAGGATGCACCCGAGATTTCGGACGCGGCATTCGACTCGCTCATGCGCGAGC
This sequence comes from Eggerthellaceae bacterium, assembly GCA_030533105.1. Classification (GTDB taxonomy): domain Bacteria; phylum Actinomycetota; class Coriobacteriia; order Coriobacteriales; family Eggerthellaceae; genus SIG42. The sequence continues at coordinate 12,527 of JAUNJT010000002.1, read as the reverse complement.
TGCGCGAGCTCGAGGCAGAGCATCCTGAATTCATCGACCCCTCCTCGCCCACGCAGCGCGTCGGCGGATACGTCGGCGAGCAGTTCGCTCCGGTCAAGCACATGGCGCGCATGTACTCGCTCGACAACGCGATGGACTTCGATGAGCTCGATGCCTGGATCGCGCGCATCGTCGATGCATTCGGCAGCCTGGTTCCCCTGGTATGCGAGCTTAAGATCGACGGCTCATCGATCTCGCTCACGTATCAGGACGGCATGCTCATCCGCGCGGCAACGCGTGGAGATGGCGTGACGGGCGAAGACGTGACCGCGAACATGCGCACCGTCAAGGATGTGCCCTTGCGCCTGCGCGAAGAGGGCCTAAGCGAGCTTTCTGACGGTATCGATACCATCGAGCTGCGCGGCGAAGTGTATATGCCCAAAAGCAGCTTCAACGCGCTCAACGCAGCGGCAATCGAGAACGGCAAGCAAGTATTCGCCAATCCGCGCAACGCAGCCGCAGGAAGCCTCCGTCAGAAGGACGCGAGGATCACGCAAGGGCGCGATCTTTCGACCTTCATCTATTCAACGGCTGATGACCGCGCGCTTCCCGTAACAAGCCAATGGGAACTGCTTAAGTGGCTCGGTCGCGCAGGTTTCCATGTGAACCCCGATGTCGTCCGTTGCACCACTAAAGAGGAGGTGCACGCGTTCTGCAAGCGCGCAATCGAGCGGCGTGACGATCTGCCTTACGACATCGACGGCGTCGTGGTCAAGGTCGATTCCTTCGCTCAGCAGGATGCTTTGGGATTCACCTCGCGCGCTCCGCGTTGGGCCATCGCATTTAAGTTCCCACCTGAGGAGAAAACCACGCTCTTGCGCGACATCACCGTACAGGTTGGCCGCACGGGCGTGCTCACCCCCGTCGCCGAGCTCGAGCCCGTCACCGTCGCAGGCAGCGTCGTTTCACGCGCCACCCTGCACAACCTCGACGAGGTCCATCGCAAGGATGTGCGCATCGGCGATACGGTCATCGTCCGCAAGGCCGGCGACGTCATCCCCGAAGTGCTCGGCGCAGTCGCTTCGCTTCGGCCACCCGAAGCACGCGTGTGGACGATGCCTAAGCTGTGCCCGAGCTGCAACAACCCCGTCATCCGCGAGGAAGGCGAGGTCGCGCATCGTTGCATCAACATCGAATGCCCCGCCCAAGCCCAAGAGCGGCTCATCTTCTGGGCGAGCCGTGTCGCCATGGACATCGACGGCATGGGAGAAGAGATCATCGGGCGCCTCATCGAAACCGGGCGCATGTCGGATGTTGCCGATTACTACACGCTCGATGAAGTCGAGCTTTCCCTACTCGATATGGGCAGGGTTAACAAAGAAGGCAATCCCATCCGCCTCGGATCGGTTGTTGCAGCAAAGCTCATCAGCGCGATCGAGGAGAGCAAATCCCGCGGACTCACGCGCGTGCTCGTCGGTTTGGGCATCCGCCATATCGGCAAGACGACCGCCGAAGCGCTCACGAAGGCCTACCCCTCCATCGATTCGCTTATGACGGCATCGGAAGAGAGCCTGGCGAGCATCGAGGGCATCGGACCCATCATCGCCCACTCGGTATACGTATTCTTACGCACGCCGGGCAACCTCGATGTCATCGAGCGCTTGGAGCGTTTCGGAGTGGTCATGACCGAGCATGTCTCACTAGAGGATCAGCTGCCGCAAACGCTTGAGGGATTCACGTTCGTATTGACGGGAAGCCTCACGACAAGCGGCATGACCCGCACCGAGGCGGGAGATAAGCTTAAAGCATACGGCGCGAAGGTGTCCGGCAGCGTTTCGAAGAAGACGAGCTTCGTCATCGCGGGCGAAGAGGCGGGTTCCAAACTCGACAAAGCCATCGCCCTCGGCGTCCCCGTTCTCGGCGAGGCCGAATTCCTCGAGATCATCGAAACCGGGCTTTTGCCTGAATCATATCGATAAGGAGCATTCGTGAAGCAAAGCACCACCGAGCAGACGACCGATTCCTCCCCCGTGCAACTTGATGGGCAGGTTGGCCTTGGCATCGATCTCGTTCAGATCGATCGCATGGAGCGGATCATAGAGCGCACACCCAGCTTCAAAGAGAAGGTGTTCAGCGAATCCGAGCGCGCCTACTGCGATGCGACCGCATCGCCTGCCACCCATTACGCAACGCGTTTCGCCGCGAAGGAAGCGGTGCTCAAGGCGCTCGGCACGGGTTTCGCATACGGCATCCATCCACGCGATATCGAGGTCGTAAGGCATCCAGGCGGTCGTCCCACGGCGAAGCTTACGGGTCGTGCAAAGGAAATCGCCGATATGCTCAACGTGGTTGAGCTGCCCATCTCCCTTTCGTATACGCATACAGATGCCGTCGCATGCGCGATGGCGATCACTGAGGATTCCGTCCGCGCGCGCCTCGAGCGCACAGACCCGATGGAAGAGCTTTCCAAACAGTTCAAGGAACTGCGCGGCATGCTCGATTCCATCGACTCTTCCGCAAAGGACGCAACTGGAACCGCTTCGGAAGAGACGCTTTAGGAGCATAAGGAGGAAACGATGGATTCAAGCACAAGGCGCACCATCCCCCCGACTGATGCATTCAGAGACGAATGGCTCGCATTGCAGCTTCCCTACCCAACGCCCGATGCCAACAAGTACTCGCGTGGCAAGCTGTTCGCCTTTGCGGGAAGCGAAACGTACCCGGGAGCTGCCCTGCTCGCGGCAGATGCGGCGCTGATTTCCGGTGCAGGATACGTGCAGGTCGTAACCGACAAAAGCGTCATCCCGCTCGTCATCGCCCATCGTCCGTCTGTTGTCGCGACCGATTTCTCCGATTGGACCACGGACAAATATCAGTCATCCCGTACGGGAAAGCCGTGCGCCTACCTCGTCGGCTCGGGTTTCGATTCGAATGACGCTGCGTTAAGACGGCGGGTGTTCGATGTCCTGGCGCATTCGAAGGCCCCTGTCCTCGTCGATGGCGGCGGACTATCCTTCTTAACTTCTTTCGATGCGAAGGCCCTGCTCGAATCGCGCGGCAAGCAGGGTTATCCCACCGTGCTCACGCCGCATGCTGGCGAGGCGGCGCGCCTGTGCACATCCTTTGCAGGAGACGACGAGGCGCTTGCGAGAAAACTCGCGAACGACTATCGCGCGACCGTCGCCCTAAAGGGCCCTGTCACCTACATATGCGATGGCGAGAATCTCTACCGCATGGATAAGGGAACGTCCGCTCTCGCGAAAGCGGGCACGGGAGACGTGCTCGCGGGCATGATCGGCGCATTCCTCGCTCAGGGGCTCGAGCCATTCACGGCTTGTGCACTCGGGTGCCGCGTCCATGCGCAAGCGGGACGCGAGGCTGCTGCGAAGGTTACCGCCATCTGCGTGACCGCGGAAGATGTCATCGAGGCGATTCCCGAGGCCATACGAGTAGTGCGCTCGTTTGCCGAGCGCACCATTTCGGTTTAGGGGTTTATCCGATTCTCCCGACTGACCGGGAACGAGTGATCTTTACGAATCGAATTCGCGTTTGGTAACGACCTTATCAGGGTCCTTGAAGATGCTGTTCGCCGGCACGAAACCGCGGACGCGCGACAGCGGATACACCATCGAATTGCTTCCGACCACCGAACCCGGGCACAGAACGCTGTTGCATCCGACCTCGACATGATCGCCGAGCATGGCACCGAATTTCTTGATGCCCGTCTCGATCTGCTCATCGGCGCTTTTGACCACGACGAGCGACTTGTCGCTTTTCAGGTTCGACGTGATGGAACCGGCACCCATGTGCGAATAGTGTCCGAGGATGCTGTCGCCTACGTAGTTGTAATGCGGCACCTGCACATTGTCGAACAGGATGACGTTCTTCAGCTCGACCGAGTTTCCGACCACCGCGTTCTTGCCCACGATGGCGCTTGCGCGGATGAACGCGCAATGGCGAACCTGCGCGCCATGGTCGATGATCAAAGGCCCGCCCAGATACGCCGACGGGAACACCTCGGCATCCTTCGCGATCCACACGTCGTCGGCAGGATGATCGAATTCGTCCTCGGGAAGCGTGGGACCTAACTCTAGGATGAATTCCTTGATACCCGCTAGGGCTTCCCACGGGTATTCGTACTTCTCAAGCAGAGGCGCTGCAATCGTAAAGGACAAATCGTAAAGGTCGGTGATCTTCGCATCCATGGTTTGTCTCCTGCTGTCGTTGCTCTTCGTTTCCTATTTCAAATAAAACGCTCTATCAAGCCTATCCGATGACGTGGCCTTGTGCGCGCATGACAGCGATGATGGCATCGACTTTCTCCTCGCACAACTCAAGCGTGGGGGCTTCCGCCATCACGCGAATCACCGGCTCGGTACCGCTCTGGCGCACGAGGATGCGACCGTCATCGCCAAGCTCGTCGTCTGCCGTCGCGATAGCCGCTTGCACGGCCTCATCGGCAAGCGATGCCGCCTTATCCGCCACGCGGACGTTCTTTAAGACCTGCGGCAGGATGGTGAGCGGTTCAGCAAGCTCAGCGATCGTACGATCGGCTGCGATGAGCGCCTCCATGACCATGAGGCTCGTCAAGATGCCGTCGCCTGTGGTCGCGAATTCGCGGAAGATGATATGACCGGACTGCTCGCCGCCGAGAAGATGATCATAGGTCGCCATGTTCTCGTACACGTACTTGTCGCCAACTGCCGTCTTCTCGTACGCGATGCCGACTTCATCAAGCGCCTTGTACAGGCCGAAGTTGCTCATGATGGTGGTCACGATGGTATTGCTCGTCAAACGACCCGCCTGCTTCATGTGAACGCCGCAGACATACATGATCTGGTCGCCATCGATGACGTTGCCGTCCCCATCGACTGCAAGGCAGCGGTCCGCGTCGCCATCATATGCGAAGCCCACATCGAGGCCCTCATCCTTCACGAATGCGCACAAGCCCTCGATGTGCGTGGAGCCGCATGCAACGTTGATGTTGCGCCCATCGGGAGCATCGTTGATGACCTTCACGTCGGCGCCGAGCGCGGCAAAGACGCGCGGAGCCACGGCCGAGGCGCTGCCATTGGCGCAATCCAAACCGATGCGATATCCCGCAAGGGAAGCCGGTGCTTTGGAGATGAGGAACTCGGCATATTGGTCGACGGCGGCCGTATAATCGATGACACGGCCGATCGCATCGCCCTGCGCATATGCAAGCTCGCCGATCTCGCCATCGATATACGCCTCGATGCCTTCGATGGTCTCCTCGTCGAGTTTCTCGCCTGCGCAGTTGAGCACCTTGATGCCGTTGTCCTGGAATGGGTTGTGGCTCGCCGACACCATCACGCCGAATGCGAAGTCACCCGTACGCGTCAGATACGCGACGCCGGGCGTGGTGACCACATCGAGCAGATACGCATCCGCACCCGAAGCTACGATGCCCGCTGCCAGCGCATGCTCGAGCATATCGCCCGATTGGCGCGTGTCCTTGCCGATCACGATCTGTGCGCGATCGCCTTCAGATGCCTTTGCAGCTTGGGCGCCCAGATAGCGTCCGATCTGGTATGCATGCCAACTCGTCAGATCGACGTTGGCCTCACCGCGAAAACCATCTGTACCGAAGTATTTCCCCATGTCAACTCCCTTATCAAAAATGAAGCAGCCTATGCTGCCTTGAACAACCATCGCTGTTTGAAAGGATTATATACCGCGCACGTGTCGTACAGGTTACATAAACGAATATATCGACGGCGCAAGGATAGAAAAAACATGCGAATAACCACCGTATCTAGTCGATGGATTTAAGGCTCTCCACCATATCTATGCCTGCGAGTTTATGACGCATCGCGAACATCACGATAGCGGAGAATAAGATGGTGATCGCATAGCCCAACGCATAGCTCGCCAGATGGATCTCGCGACCGAACATGACATAGTCGACCTCCGCCGTCGTGACGACGAAGCCTTCAAGGAAGTGCCCGAGCACCAAGCCGAATGCGGCTCCAATAAGCGTAAGCAGCACGATCTCACGGAAGATGTACGCATTCACCTCGCGTCGCGTGAAGCCGAGCACCTTCAGGCTCGCGATCTCGCGACGGCGTTCGGTGATGTTGATGTTCGTCAGGTTGTACAACACGATGAATGCCAAGCTCGCCGCCGCAACGACCAGCACTACGACGATCATATTCACACTCGTCAGCATCTTGCGATAGCTATCGATGGTCTCATCGTTATAAGCGACCGTTTCGACCTCGTCGCGAGCATGCAGTCCCTCGGTGACCGCTGCACGCTTAGCAAGATCCTCGGTGCACGTGCCGTAAATCGCGCCGTAGTCAAGATCGGTTCCGACGTCTCGATTCCACACGTCCGCACCCACGATTAGCTCGTGGCCGACGTAATACTCCATGACATCGGTGATGGTCAGCGTATAGCCATCGCCTATGGGATTACCTATCTCGTCTTGCTCGTAGAGGGTCACGCTATCACCAGGACGGACATTGAGCGTCTTGGCCATCTTCTCGGTCAAGATCACGCTCTGCTCGTTAAGTTCGATGGGTACCTGCCCCACCCTCTCCTTCGTGATGATGAGCTCGCCCATCTTCTTCGCATCTTCGGGGATCACGATGACGAGCCCAGTCGGGTTATGGTCGGCAGATGCGACCTGCATGTTCTCGCGCTCCGCGCGTGCGAGCTCGCTAACATCACCCGTGTCTTCCATATACGCGAGCGTGCTCGAGATCTCGTCCTCTGTTGCGTCATCGGTCAATTGAACCACCATGTTGTAATTCATGATGGGGCCGAATTGCTTGTCGATGATATCCCAGATCGCATCATGGAGACCTAAGCCCGTGAGCAGAAGCGCCGTGCATCCAGCAATGCCTACGATGGTCATCCATAGGCGCTTCTTATAGCGGAACAGATTGCGGCACGTAACCTTCCACGAGAACGATAGACGCTGCCAAATGGGCGTGACCCTTTGCAGGAGGATCTTCTTACCCGCAGACGGAGCACGCGGAAGCATAAGGGAGGCTGGCTGCTCGCGCAGCGTAGCGGCCACCGCCGCCCACGTTGAGACGAGCGTTATGCCGATGCCGAGTCCAGCGGACAAAAGGGCGAGAGGCATGTTCACGGGAAGCGGCAGCGTAAGCGGCGGCACGTTGTAGATGATCGCGTAGGCTTTGCAGATGACAAATGGCAGCACTTGCGAAAGGATACCGATGCCTATGACGGCGCCGACGATACTCGCCGATGCGGCATATATGAGGTATTTGCCAATGATGCGAGCGCGACTGTAACCGAGAGCCTTGTAAGTTCCGATGATTACGCGCTCCTCTTCCACCATGCGCGTCATCGTGGTCAACGCGACGAGCGCGGCGACGAGGAAGAAGATGAATGGGAACACGCGCGCGATGCTATCTATGCGATCCGCGTCGGTGTCATAGCTGACCACACCGTAATTCGATGTGCGGTCGAGCACATAGATGTCTGGCTCTGAGATATCGTCGATCTGACTTTGGGCCTCATCCAACTGTCCTCGGGCATCATCGAGCTGCGCGTACGCATCAGCACGTCCGCTTTCGAACTCGGCCAAGCCCCGGTTGTATTCGGATTGTCCTTCCGCCAGCTCGGATCTGGCGACATCAAGCTCATCTGCCGCAGCGTCGAGCTGTTTTTGGGCATCGTCGAGCTGGGTGGTTGCATATGCTTCCTTCTCGCGATACTGGACCCATCCTTCTGCGATTGCGGCTTTCGCTTCTTCGAGTTTCCTGGCACGGGCGTTAATCGTCTCTTGCGCGGTATCGAGCTCGGCACGCATTGCACGTAAACCAGCTTCGCCCTCATCGAGCTTGCCCTTCATGGTATCGAGCGCCGCTTTGGCGGCTTGGAACCCTTCCTGCAATTGCTGAAGGTTCGCTATCTGCTGATTGAGCGCGGCGAGCTCGCCTTGCATCGCAATCATCTCGGGGTCGTCATCCGACATGCCCCCAGACCTTGCCTGCGCTATATTCGCCTCGAGAGCGCTTCGAGCGCTGAGGGCTTGGCTGAGCGCTGATGCAACCTGCTCTCGTTCGGGAGCGCTCGCTTCGTATTGAGCGAGCAATTGGTCATATTGCGCCTTGTTCTCGTTCCATTGGTCGAGGCCCTTGGCATACTCCGCCTCATGTTCGGCAAGCTCCTCGCGTGCATGCTCGAGTTGCGCTTCGCCATCGTCCACCTCTGCTTGGGCATCCTCGAGTTCCTTGCGCGCATCCGAAAGCTGTGCTTCGGCTTGTACGCGTTGGTCGGCGAGCTCGGCTACGCCTGTATCATATGCTTCTTGCCCCTCGGCGATCTGGCGAGCCGCATCGGCGAGCTTGGCGGCAGCCTGGGCAAGCTCTTGCTGCCCCTCGGCTATGCGCTCATCGGCTTGGGCTTTCTGATTGTTGTATTCGGCCCTCGCATCGTCGAGCTCGGATTGCGCGGTATCTTTGATATCTTCGTAGCGCACCTTTGCGATGGCGCCCGAGTTCTCTTCGAAGCGCGCGACCACCTCGTCTACGGCACGCTGGTATTCATCGCTTCCCGCGAATAATTCATCGGCGCCCTTCACCTTCACGAATATCTGCGAGCACGGGAAGTCCTCTTCGAATGTCGTTTCGGGCACGTACACGATCTGCTCGATACCTCCCGATCCAAGAGAGGTCGAACCGATTGAAATCGCTGAGACGTATGACGATGAATGAACAAGGCCCGTCACTTTGAATGCACGTACCGTGAGCACGCCATCAAGGTCCTGCGAGCCATACAGTATCTCGACCGTATCCCCGATCTCGATGGGTGTGCTCATCACGCGGTCGGCGGAGAGCACGCACTCGTCCGCCTTCTTCGGCCATGTGCCCTTCTCGAGAACAAGGCGATTCAGATACGAGCTGTCATCGCTTATCACATGCACGCCGTCATCGGAAAAAGAAGCCTCTGCAGCATCCACGTCGAAGGAAATCACGCGCATGGCGTATTGCTCGCCATTGAGCAGCGCCATGATATCGGTCGATTTGGCAGCGCATGCCGCCTCGACGCCTTCGGTTGAGCGGGCGGTATCCACCTGCGAATCCGAAAAGCCCAAAGAGGAGACGAGCAGGATATCGTAGAGCTCGGTTCCATCGTAGAACTCGTCGCCAGAGATGCGCATATCGGGAGAGGTCATGCGCAATCCGGCATAGAAACCGCAACCGAGCGCAACGATGCCCGCGATGGCCAGATACCTGCCCAGCGAGGATGAGATCGAGCGCACTATGTCACGGTTGAATACGCTTTTCATGCGGCAATTCCCATTGGTGCCCTATGCCAGATCGCCTACCACTCGATGGTTTCCGCATCGACCGGATTCGGGTTGATCGCAACGTCGACGGCGCGTCCTTCGCGGATCTTGATCACGCGGTCGGCGATAGCGCAGAACGCCTGGTTGTGCGTGATGAGCACGACCGTGTGCCCTGTTTGCTTACAGGTATTCTGCAGTAGCTTTAAGATCGCCTTGCCGGTCTGGTAATCGAGCGCGCCCGTCGGCTCGTCGCACAAAAGGAGCTTGGGGTTCTTGGCCAGGGCACGCGCGATGGCGACGCGCTGCTGCTCGCCGCCGGAAAGCTGGCTTGGGAAGTTGTCCATGCGCGACTCAAGACCGACCTGCGCTAAGACCTCCGTAGCGTCTAAGGGATCGTCGCAGATCTGGCTCGCCAACTCGACGTTCTCGTGAGCGGTGAGGTTCTGCACGAGATTGTAGAACTGGAACACGAAGCCGATATCATGGCGGCGATAGTCCGTCAGCTGCTTCTCGTTGAACGAAGCGACGTCGACGCCGTCGACGAACACGTTGCCGCTTGTCGCCACATCGATGCCGCCAAGTATGTTGAGCACGGTTGTCTTCCCCGCACCGGATGGGCCGACGATCACCACGAATTCGCCCTGCTCGATGGAGAAATCCATGCCATCGACAGCGGCGACTTTAACCTCGCCCATCTGGTAGACCTTCCGCACGTTGCGAAACTCCACGAATGCCACGTCAAACCACCTTATCGCTCAGTCGAAACGACCCTGTAATAACACGTAGACGTTATACCACGTTGCTAAGGGCAAAGGAACCGCCGAAGGGCTTCGGCGGTTCCATATCGCACATGTTTTAAAGCCGCGCATACGCGGCGCATCATCTGGGTTTTTACAGCTTGCTCGCTGCTGCCTCGTCCAAAAAGACGATGGCATCGGGATGCAGTTGCAGCACGCTTGCGGGACATGCCGAGCTCACCGGGCCCTTGATGGTCTGATACACGGCCTCGGCCTTGCTCTCGCCGAGGGCGATTAAAAGCAGCTTGCGGGCATTCATGACGGTCTTGATGCCCATGGTGGCCGCATGCGTCGGGACATCATCGAGGGAATCGAAGAAGCGGGCGTTAACCTCGCGGGTGTTCTGCGTGAGCTCGACGACATGCGTCAGGGACTCGAGCGGCGTGCCCGGCTCATTGAAGCCGATATGGCCGTTGCAGCCGATGCCGAGAAGCTGCATGTCGACTCCGCCGGCTTCGGCGATGGCTTCGTCATAGGCAGCGAGCGTGGCAGCATCGGTGTCGATGCCAGAGGGGATATGCACGCGTGCGGGGTCGAGGTCGATATGGTTGAACAGGTTGGTATCCATGAAGTAGCGATAGGACTGGTCATGCGTCGGCTCAAGACCCACGTACTCGTCCAGATTGAAGGTCGTCACGTCCTTGAACGAGATCTCGCCAGCCTCATAGAGCTTGATGAGCTCGGCATACAGATCGAGCGGCGTCGAACCCGTCGCGAAACCCAGCACGGCATTGGGCTTGTCTTTCAAGATCTCTTGGTAAATCGCAGCAGCCTGCTTCGCGATTCCTTCCGGAGTGTCAATGATAACCTTCATGTTCCAACCATCCTTTGCATCATTGTTCGGCAATGCGATTGCGCCGGATACGCCTGCGCAACCCTGTGTTTTCACTAACTTTTATATTGTAGTTTGTGCAGTTCATGTATCCAAAGTTCAGCGGTTTTTTCCACGCACTTATCAAAAATCACCGCGCGCTGGCCTGATTACCCAGCGTTTTCCTTCATACCCTGGAAAACAAGCGACGGGTCATCTGATTGCGCCATGGCGACGTTGCGGTAACGCATATCCTCGCTCACATCCAATACCGCCCAAGAAGGCACAGGATAGCTTTCGGCCTCCTCGATGCTCGCGAACTCCATCTCAGCCATGACAAGACCCGAAAAGTCCCCTTCGAACACATCGATCTCGAATACGCGGGCATCATCGGATGCTTGCGCGTTCTCGCATGATTCGGGAACGACATAACGCGTCTTGGCGATCGTCCTTCCCTCGGTTTTTGCACGCAGTTCGAGATAGGTTTCCCGAGTAAGCTCGAATTCGCGCTCTTCGCGCACAAGCGGGCTGTCGGTTTCCTTCGATTTGCCCTTTATGGTCATGATGAATCGGGCATCATCGATCGCACGCAGGCGCACCTGCGGTGAGAACGAGAGATACGACTGCACGATATGGTGATGCTCAGCTCCCTCCAGTGAAAACGGGAGCTTGTCTGTATCGATGAGCCACTTGCGCTCGATTTCCAATGGCATGTGATCTCCTTTATGAATCGGTATAGATAATGATGCCACACAAAAACCGATTATTCACGCCATTTTTGCCGCGCGTAGGCGCCTATGCCCTGCTCCTTACCCGTTATGTGCACCGCGCTGCGGTATACTCGGCAAAGAACGGAACGCACATATATCGAACAGGCTAAAAAGGAAAGAGGCACGCTTATGTGGAGCTCTTGCCATCCCAAATCCGATCAAGACTTAAAGGAATGCGCCGAACTGGGTAAATCGCTCAATCGCCTTTCCCAGCCCACCATCTTGTGCCTCCTCGCTCAATCCGAAGAGCCGCTTCACGGATACATCATCGTCCAGAAGGCAGCAGAATCCCCCATGTTCGGCGGCAAGAAGCCCGATGCAACGGGCATCTACCGCGCACTTAAGCGCATGGAAGAACTCGAATTGGTCGAGAGCCAGTGGGATACCCCTGCCGAAGGTTCCGCGAAGCGCCTGTTCACGCTCACCGATAAGGGCCGTCGTTGCCTGCGCCGTTGGATCGATGCGCTGGCGTGCTATGAGCTCACGCTCGAGCAGCTGCGCGCCGATGCGGCAGCTGCACTCGGCATCGACCTTCCCGATACGCCCTATTGCACCCACTAAACCCGCACAGACTCAAAGGAGAGAGCCATGCCTGCACCGATTCTGTATTACTGGGGACCATGCACCGTGTGCGCGACGACCGTGAAATTCGCAGAGGAAAACGGCATCGAGCTCGACAAGCGCGATGTGGAATTGGTTCCTCCCTACGAGGAGCTTCTGGCTTTAGGTGGCGACGCGAACAAGATCCCGTATCTGTATGACGATGGGAAGCTGCTCCAGGGCAATGCCGCCATCATCGAGCACCTGACGGCGAAATTCCTATCCTAGGTATTCCATCGGTTGCGGCGTGCATTCCTCACGCATCTCGCAACCATCGCAATCGC
>JAUNJT010000061.1:2380-8548 GCA_030533105.1 Eggerthellaceae bacterium | reverse complement strand
AACGTATTCAACACCATGCTTCGTGCAGATCTCGTCGAAGTCGCACATCAGCCGGTAGAGAATTCTCTGGGTCTTATTCACCGCTCCCCCATTTCACGCCCTGAGCATCCCAAATGATACCGCTATCCCACCATGTTCCGGACTGCCTCGTACAGGCGTTTCGCCCCGTTGCGGTCGTCATAGAAGAAGAAATCGTCGATGCGCTTACGATAGAAGTCCTTCAGAGCGCAATTGTTGTCCATGTACTCGCAGACGAGCTTGATCACTTCCTCAGTCGATGCAGCAACCTCGCCGAATCCGATGTTCTTGTAATCGAAATCGAAATAACGCCAATACGGCAACGCGGGATCCTGGTAATAGACGACGGGCTTTCGCGAATACGCGAAGTCGATCATGACGGACGAATAATCCGTGATCATCAGGTCGCTCTTGCTCATGATGTCGGCATATTCCGTGCCCTGCGTGCAGTCGATCGCCTCGAACACATCATTCTGGTCGGGCTCGAAGTCCACCGTCATCGGCGCCATGCGCGGATGCAGGTAGAGCTTGATCTTGTATCCGTTGCGCCGCGCGCACTCGAGCAGGCGCTCGTCGGTGAATATTGAGTGATACCGCTGATAGTACCGGGATTCACGGAAATGCTCGTTGTAGAGCGTCCTTCCACCGAATCCCACGCCGCCGCGCAAAGCCGGACGCCACGTAGGCGCGAACAGGATCCACCGTTGGTTGTTCGGCAGGACGCCATCGTGGCGCGGCATGCCGCTGTCGATGATCTCCTCTTCCTTGAACCCGTGCACCGGATCGGCGTACAGCTCATGTTCGTAGCGAGACGAAACGGCAACGCCGCAGCTGTCCATGAACGGCTGCGAGTACGAGCAATCGTGCGTGAGCGTGAAACCGTGATATAAGCGTATGTTCTTCGCGCCGACGAGGTCCTTGAAGCAGGGCATATCGCGATCCTTGATTCCTGGGATGCGATATGCGGGAACATGCGTCGCGAACAGCACCTCTGCATTCAGCAGGTGCATGAGCCCTTCGTCGGACTTCGGGTTCAGGACATGCAGCCCATCGCGCTTGATGCGCTGGTAATCAGCCGATTCTGGGTCGATGTAGAACACGTGGTCGATGCCGTCATCTTGCTGCGCAGCATAGCGGATGAGGAACTCCGCATTATCGCCAGCTTTGAATGCCTTATCGAAGTACGCCCAGATGCGCTTGCCCTCGAACTGCGGTTTCGTCTCGAAATACAGCCTGCGCAGTCGGGCGCATTCCACCTCGTATTCGTTTCCGCGCTCCAGGGCCTGGCAGTAGAGCTCTTCTGCGGCCAGCTTATCTTCCTCGGTCGCGGGTATCAGCACGATTTTGCCTTCGAGGCATTTCACCATATACGACGGGATAGACCAGAACGCCTCCTCATAGTCATCCCTAAGGCGATTCGTGCTCTTGTTCAACATGGCGAGCTTCAGGGGTATCCGGAGATCCCCGTACATCGCGTATGCCGATATCTTTTGGTCCTCCACGGTGCGCGAAAGGGGGACATCAACATCCCAGAGCACCGTGTCATATGCTTTCTGGTCGAAATACGTCCGACACGAGCTGAGCACCTTGGTCTCAACGCACTCATAATCGTGTGCTTCCCCTCCATAGGCACAGCTCAGGAACAGCTTGAACGAATCGGACGGGAAACACGTCGGGAAACGCAGATGCATCTTGAAGACCGAGGCACCATCCTCCGCGGCCTCGAGGTTCAAGTTCTGCACATAGACGTTCGTCGGGGAAAACCGCTGCACGAACGCACGCTGTTTGCTGCCATAAGTGCAGTACAGCATCGCGTCGGTTCCATCGTCGGTAAGCTTCATCTCGAGCTTCGGGTCTTTGTTCTTGTTGCGAAGCTTTGCGAGGTAGAGCAGTTTCGGATTCGTCCACTTGGTGCCGCGCCTGCGGCCGAACAGAACGGCCAATCCGACGCTGCGAAGCGCGGTGCCAGCGTCATCCAGGTATTTCAGCGTTTCCGGCACGTCCTCGAAGACCATCTTCACGTGGGCATTCTCGTTCGTATCGAAACAGAGGAGCATATGGTAGAGCAAGCCGTGTTGCACGCTGCGCTTGAGCACTTTACCCAGGTCGGCGTGTAGCTTTTCCGGAACCTCATGAACGAGCTCCCAATACCATCCCGGCTGATGTGTCCGCGGATTGTTCATAAACAATTCGTCGAACTCGCGTTTCGGCTTATACACCAGGGACGGCACGTAAAGCCGCTTCTCGATGGCGCTTGAAAGCTCCATCGCGAAAACCTCGTCGCGATAGTACGTGAAAGCATCGTCGAATCCGATGCCCGCCGCGCGGATGACATCGGTCTTGCACATGATGCCTTCCGGATATCGGATGCCAAGGGAGAAATCCTTTTCAGAATCCAGGATGGCGGTCTCTTCGGGCAATCCCTCCTGGAAGGAAAGCGCGCGTTTCGAAACGAGGATGCCGCCGGCCATATCCACGTCGGGATGCTTCTTCATCTCGGCGAGGAGCCGATTGAAGTAGCGGTCCTTATCGCTGTTCTTCACGTCGGTAAACGCGATGTACGGCCGGTTCGTCGTACTGATAGCCTCGTTGAGGGACGCAGCGTCTTCCGAAAGCTCCAGTAGGCATATGTCTTTGTTCACCAGGACGAAATGCTTGACCTTGCGGGCAATTCGGCGTGGATTCATAGGAAACCCCTTATACGATGCAAGCGCACGTTCATATGCGCTTGCACAAACAATCTCGGTAGCAGTCTCGATGACGTCTTACTGCATCTTCTCCTTGATGAGATCGACCATCTCGCCGACGTTGTGGAGGTTGGTCGCCTCGTTCACGTTCATCGTGATGCCAAATTCATCCTGGACGGCCACGATGATGCTAATCTGCGCGAGGCTATCCCATTCCTCGATATCGGCAGAGCTCGTGGACGGCTCCAGCTTAATCGTCTCGTCGTCGAAGACATCCTGGAAGATATCGTCGAGCTTCTCGTAAATTTCGGTGTTTTCCATCTTTGCCATCTCCTATCTGCGTTTACCGGTCGACCTTCGCCAGAGTTGTGATGAAGTCCTTCATGACTTCGACCGAACCGGTGTTGATGCGGATCCAGCCCTTCAACAGGCCGCCGCCGAAGGTCTTCACGAGGATGCCGGCATCCTTCAGGGCATCGCTCACCTCGGTGGCATCCCGATTCGGCTTGAACGACACGAAGTTCGATTCACCCTCGATGACCTCGTATCCGGCCTTCTTCAGCTCGTCCTCGACATAGGTGCGGCCCTCGATCTGAATCCGTGCGAGCTCGTCGATGAGGCCCGGGGTATCGAGGATGATCTCGGCCATCTTCAGCGCGGCGGTGTTCACCTCGAACGTCAGGCGCAGGCTGTTCAGGTAGTGCGCAACCTGGCTGTTGCTGATTGCGACGCCGAGTCGCAGGCCGGCCATCGAGAGGCACTTGCTGAACGTGCGGAGCACGATGATGTTGTCGTATTCGTCGATGAGCTTGATGTGCGTGTTCTTGGTGAAGTAGTGGTACGCCTCATCGATGACGACCATGGCATCGTGCGCGCGGGCAGCTTCGACAATCGTGCGGACGTCTTCCTCGCTATAGGTGTTGCCGAGCGGATTGTTCGGGTTCACGAGGATGACCATCGTGGTGTTGTCGTCGATTGCGGCCACGAGCTTGTCGATGCTGATGGTGAAATCGTCGTCATACTCGACCGTCTTGTGGTTCAATCCGAGCAGCCAGCAGTTCACCATGTACATCTCGAAGGTCGGACGGACGGTCAGCACGTCCTTGCCCGGCTCTGCGAAGGTCTGCATGACATAGCGGATGGCATTATCGGAACCGTTGGTCAGGCAGAGCTGGTCGGGGTTCACGCCCACGAGCTTCGCATACTTCTCGGCGACGATGTCCGGCTCGGGATAACGCGAGATGAATTCCGGCGTGATGCAATCGCGCAGCTTATCGACCACCTCGACCGGCAGGCCGATGGGGTTCTCGTTCATGTCAAGCCTGACATACGGCTCGCGCCCCTGGTCGGGAAAGATGCGCGTGGTGTTCTTGACATTCTCGTTCACGTAATACAAAGCGTGCTCCTATCTTATCCAAAGCCCTTCGCCCGGGCTTTCATACCCTATCTTTCCGAAGGCCGTGTCACTCTTCGTCCGGCGTCTCCATCTGCTCGCGAAGCTTGACCATCCGGTACAGCCTCTTGTAGCGTTTGGTTTCGTACATAAACACCTCGCATACATCGAGCAGGTGGTCATCGTAGAACGGCTCGATACCGCCGTGGCGTTTGTTGAAGTGCGAAATGTATGGCAGAAGCAAATCTGCGAGCTCCTCATATTGGCCGGCAGCGTATAGCGCGTCAATCTGCTCGCGCTCCTGCTCATAGCGGCTTTCGAGCTCCCATTTCGTGTCTACGTAGAGGGCGGTATCCCATTCTCGATCCAAAACCTTCATGAACTTGCGGTTCGTTGCATTGTAGAACCGATTCTCGAAGATCTTCTGCTGGAATGTCTCGTCCGAGATGAGGTCGCTGTTCTCGCGGTAGTAATCGTCATACGAGATATGCGGGTCCACGATACGGTATACGCTCAGGTTGCGCTTCTTCATCGCGTTCTTCTCGTAATGGCGGCCGAACAAGCGCTTCAAATAGTCATCCGCATCGCAGAAGGTCGTAAACGTCGTCCCGCAGACATCGCAGGTCTCCTGCTCGCCCTCGATCATGTCTGCGTCGAACGTCACGCGCTTGAGGGATGCCTCATTCACCTGATAGCTATCCGATTTCCCCGAATATATCTTCACGAGCAGGTGGAAGAGCCTGCTGCCGACAAGCGCGTCCTTATCGGTGTTGAATGCCGTACCGACAGCTCCCTTTGCGAAACGAGACTTGAGCCTCACGCTGCTGCCGCGTGCATTCACGCAGTTCACGTCATACCAACCGGTTTTCAGGAAGGAGCCGAACCGCCTCACGACCGTCGGAGGGGTATGCTCGAGGAAACCGATGTGCACGTACATGCCATGGTTCACGAAATTGCTGAGCTGGCGCGTCGACAAGCACAGCGTGGTAGTGTCCACGTACCTGAACGAGAAGGTCGGGTAATTGTTGTTCGTGAGCAGCGAATCGAGGATCCTGTTCGGGAGCTGCCTTTCCTTGAATGCCTCTGCGAACTTCAGGCTGTCTTCGACCGGAATGAGCACCGTCGGGCTCGTGGCGCCATCGGTCACGCCGCCGAGCGCATATGCCATGAGGGCGGCTCTATTCGAAAGGAAATAACGGATGCCAGCCCCATTGCAGATATCGGCGATTTCGCGCAACAGCTGCAGATGGACCCGTTCGGTATCCGAGAGGTCCTCTTCGCGGATCCGCTCGATCGCCGCTTCGCCGCCCTCTGGCGCCTCGTCCGAGAGAGCGGGGGCATTCTCTGCATCGATGCCCTTGGCCGCGAAGTACTCATCGATGCCCAACAGGGTCGAACCGTTCCGCGTGAGCTCCTTCGCAGCGCGGTACAGCTCTTCGGTGCGGGAGGGATCCTCATCGACGTACGTGTCGCCCTCGTACTTCAACCAGTCGCCGTCTTCTGGCGCAACCGCCTTGCCGGCCGCGACAAGGTTGCGAATCGTCTCGGGGTCTGCCTTGCCCGCACGCTGAAGCGCGAGTATCTGGAGTTTGATGAAGTTGATCCAGTCGGGTTTCTGCTCGAGGCCCTTCGCTGCCCGTTCGGCGACTTCCTCGAAACGACCCTGCTCGAACGCATCGATCATGGAAATCATCTCGGCCACGAGCGCCTTCTGCCCTTGGGCCTTCTCACTGAGCTTACCGTTCCTGAACAAGCAGGCCTCGAGCAGGCGCTTCGGATGATGCAACCTTCCCGCACGGCTGAGCAGCTCGACGACCAGCCAGTTCAGGTCATCGCCGAGATCCACAAATTTCGGATGCCAGTACCGGTATACGCCTCCATAGTATTTGTTGCCCAGCATGCGGCTGCCACACTGTCCGGCGATGTATTCGGCGAACAGTTCCTGGAGCTCTTCGAATCTGCCGGCTTCGTACATGGCCATGAAGCCATGCTCCTCATCGAGCTGGCGGTATTTCATCTGCAAACGGCGGCAATCGAATTCGAGCGCGCCATCCTGCACGGCGCGGTACG
>JAUNJT010000061.1:0-2370 GCA_030533105.1 Eggerthellaceae bacterium | reverse complement strand
ATGATGGCCTCGAGGTACGCCTGCTCGTCGAAATGCGGATCGAATTCCTTGAAGAACTCGGAATACGGCCGGTCGATGCTGAACACCGCATCGTGGACGCGCTCCTCCTCGAGCGGGGGAAGCTGGATCCAATCCTCGCCGTACAGCTGGGCGAGGTACATGAATGCCTTCTGCGGCACGGGTAGCATGATGCCCTCGAACGGCATCCATTTCGGGGTGGCGAACAGGTCTTTCGCGAATGTGTGCGGGACGCCGCCCCACCGGAGGACATACGTATCGGACTCTTCCTCCGAATACTGCGTCACGAGCTTCTCGTATTCGCGCACCAGCGCCTCGTGACCGATCTGGGCCTCGCGCTCCAATGCGGCATCGAAATCGACGTCAATGTCAAAGCGGTGCGAGAACACGTAATACCTGTTCACGAACTCGGAATACAGCAGGAGGTTCTTCAGATGCTGCTGCTGTATCGCCGGATCGCTTGGAACGGGGTCGAGGATGAGGATGTCGACGATGACGCCCGCCGCATAGTTGCCGGAAAGCAGGTTCTTGTAGATGGCGGTTGTATTGGTCGACGTGTACTTTGCAATCATGTTCGGATAGTTCGGGTTGATATCCGAACTCTCCAGGATACGGTCCTCTGGCTGCTCCTTGTCGAAGGCCTCGCGGAACTTCAGCCAGTTATCACGGGTCATGTACAGGTCCATGTCGTCGTCCCAGGGGATGAAGCCCTTATGGCGCAGCACACCGATGACGGACCCTCCGGCGAGATAGTACTCGATGCCGTACTTCTGGCAGATCGCGTCGATCTCCTTTACGAGGACCAAGTTGAAAAGCTGAACATCAGAGAGCATGTTATTCCTCGATCTCCTCGATGAAATTCGGGCGGTCTTGGCCGGAATCCGAACGGTAGATGTGGTACTTGCCCGGCCACGTGGTGTAGTAGTAGATATCGACGTTGGACAGCTCGTAGGGCTCGAAGTAGTTCGGGACGATGTTCACGTCCTTCTTCACACGCTGCACGAAGCCGGCCGCTTCCATGTACTCATCGTCGATGCCGTGCTCGTAGAAGTCCATGTATTCCCATCCACGAGCGGCCAGCAATTCGTCGAGCGCCGCGCCGGCATGCGCGAGGGCCTCGTCTTCGCCAAGGTAATCCACCACCTTGAACATGGCCGTCCCGTTGCACGGAATCTCACGTCCCACGAACAACGCCTCGCATCCGGCATCCGAGAAGATGCCGTAGACCTCGTAATCGTAGCCGATGTTGTCGAAATAGCGCTGCTTCACGCTCCAGGCATCGCGATATGGCATGACCTCGGTGAAACGCTCGAAGTCGAAGGCATCCAGGACCTGGTCGTATGTTTCGAGCCGTTTGATGCTATAGGCCACATCCGGGTATTGCACCTTTTGCGGCAGGCTCTCGATATGCGCAATCTTGAAATCGTCCGTCTTGCCGAGCTTGTAGTAGTGGCGCAGCATGCCGGTCTCGTATCCGAGGAAGTCGTATATGCCCTTCGTCTTCTTGATGATGCCCGGGCAGAACAGGCTCCGACTGTTCGTGAGCTCCTGGAGCTTCTGGATCATGTCGATGCCGAGCGACGGGTTCGAGGTCTTCAGCGTCTGGAAGATGACCGCGCTGATGTCGGGGTTGTCGAAGTTGTGGTTGCTGAAGGAATACCCGAGGATGCCGTAAAGCTTTTTCGTCTCCACGCCCTCGGCCAGCAGATACGTGAGCCGTCCTTCGATGAGGTGGCAATTATCGAACAAATCACGCCGACGCGTGAACACGTGGTTCCTGATAATCCAATGCTCGCGGAGGAACTCGATGATGTTGTCCGCGTCATCAGGAGTCGCCAACCTGATCTTGGTGTCTTCGAGTGTGTTCGCCATAGCCTCTCCCCTACTGTCCTGCGTTTATTCCGGGCGGTTGATGGCAATGACCCGGTTGTGCGTGCCATACGATTCTATGTCATCGAGCACCCACGTTGCGTTTCCGTCAGCGTCTTCCTCCGTTTTAACGAAACCGAACTGGTCGAAGAACTCTTTCACCATCTTGTTCTTCGCCGTCGGGTAATAATGTCCCACGATGGTGGTGATGCCACGTTCCGCGCAGCGCGCAACGAGCTCGTCCATCATCGCGCACTCCATATCGCGCTTCAGCACACGGCAGCTCATGAGCCAGAGGTCGATATCGAAGACCGCGCCATCCTGGTGGCCGAACATGACAGTGACCACGCCGTTGTCGCCGAACTTGTCGATGAGCTTGCCATAGAGCGTGATGTACGCATCGTCCTTCGAGATCTCCTGAATCTCGGTCAAGCTGCAGCGGCGCGTCGTGAGGTTGAATTGATTCGTCTTGTTCGTGAGCTG
>JAUNJT010000144.1 GCA_030533105.1 Eggerthellaceae bacterium | reverse complement strand
ATGGGGTAGAGATACCGGAATTTCGCAGGTGCACACCCCAAGCCAATAAAACCGTCGAACAAGCCAGGCAAAAACCCTCCAAAAGGCGAAGCGAAGCGAGTCTTTAAAAGTTGACCCCGTCACATAAGTGCGAAGCCGTAGGCGAGCCCAACAAACCAGAAGCCGCCACATGAGGGCGACGCCAAAGGCGAGCCCTCCAGAAGCCATCACATCCTTGGACCAATCAATCAGAAACTCATTCCGGGTTGGGGCGCGGGTTATCATACATTGCTACAACCAATAGGTCGTCCGGACCCTCATCTGCAATGTCTGATAACCCTCGCGTATTATCAGACATTCGCCGCGATGTTTCCCGAGGTAGTGGCGTTTCCTGCGAATGTCTGATAATACATCTTATGTAATGTTATGGAAGTAGTTGTTTACCTGGGGTTATGTGGAATGGTGCCCTATCGGGTTTGTGCCGGTTGTAAAAAGAAAGGCCATGCCTGTTGGCACGGCCTTCAAACCATACTTGATTTCTAATTCGTACTCGATGCCGCCGAAGTGATGATAATCGTGCAGATGATGACGCTGATCAGGATGAGCACGAGCTCCTCGACAATCGCTTGCGTAACCGCGCGTGTAGCGTGAACGAATGGAGAAGCCATGCTTGCCTGGTAGTCTTCAAGCACGAGCGTTGCGGCGATCAGACGACGCATACTCGCGCCAACGCCGAGGGCACCGTAACCCTTATGCCCCTTCAACCATTCATCCACTTCCCCGATTTCCGAGACGATTGTCGCGCGATCGGCGTCGAGGTCGGCGTATGTCGCGTAGATGCACATCGCCTTGTCCTTGGCGGTGGCATGCCCTGCTTCCTTGCAAGCTTCGAACAAGCCGATGAAATCTTCGACCTTCTCCGAAGCGGGTTTTTCGGAAAGTGCGAGCACCATCGCAGCGGTCTGCGCGACATCAGATTTGATGCGGAAGCGGTCCTTCAGTGCCGAGAAGAGCTGTTCTGCCTGGTCAGAGGCCGAATCGGGGTTCATCCCAGCCATGATCATGAGTGCAATCGTTGGCATGTCCGATTCGTCCGTGAGGAACCGGTGCTTGGTGTTGATCTGGGCATATGCCTCACGGGTCTTATCGATGACCTCATCGCTAAGCTCCTCCGGGCAGTTTTCGTAAATCGTGGCCGCGGTCATGGCCAAGGGCTCGCCGGCAAACTTACGGCCTTGCTTCAGCTTGGCATACACGTCCATGACATTATCGATATATGCCTCAGGGTCATCCGAAAGCGCCATCTTTATCTGCACGATATACTGCAGGTTGCCGCGGAAGTTGGAGAATAGGCCGGCCTTCTGTTTCAGGATGCGCTTGCATTCCTTTATGTGTGCCGCGTCGACTTCGCGTCCTTCGTTTAGGAACAGCATCGCGCCGAGCTTCACGATCGATTCGTATTCGAGGAGGCGTCCTTTGCGCAAAGCCGTTTCATTGCGAATCTGGGCTTCGCACCTTTCCAGAAGCGATGCTCTCATGTGCGTTCTCCTCTCGGTGGGTCGATACCACATGTTTGCCGAGACGTATGGTACCACGTGCACAAACGCAGATGTATAAATCGCGGGATGCGTCTCCCCTGCTATTTGCATATGGCAGGCACGGATTCGCGATATGAAGTAGAATAGGCTAATTATTGAAACCATATGGAGGAACAAACATGCCAGATAACGCACAAGAGGCAAACGTCGCGGCAGAAGAGCAGGCTGCACCGAAACCGCGTCCGAAGGCGAAGACTCCGAAGAACAAGGCGAAAGAGAAGGCCGAAGGCGGCAAGGCGCAGGGCATGGTGAGCGCTTTGAAGCGCACCGGCACCCGCAAGAGCTCAGGCAAGCCGTCGGTGTTTGATGATGCCGATGGTGCGGGTGGCGCATCGCGTGGCCTGTTCGGCGGCCTCACCCCCAAGCTCATGCTCCAGCTTGCGGCTCCCCACACGTGGGCTGCGTCCATCATGCCGGTATTTCTGGCGATGTGCCTCACCGCAGCGGACGATGGTTCCCTGTCGTCGCTGATGGTCGTCGTGTTGCTGCTCATCAGCGTGCTCATGCAGTCGGCCGTGAACACGTTCAACGACTACCAGGATTTCGTGAAGGGCGCCGATACGCGCGACAACCAAGACGATCCGACGGATGCCGTGCTCGTGTACAACGACGTCGAGCCGTATGGCGTGCGCAACCTGGCCGTGGTGTTTGTGGCGCTCGCGTTTTTGCTCGGCATCTACGTCGTCGTCAGCGCCGGGTGGATTCCGCTGGCCATCGCCATTAACGGCGTTGCGTGCCTGTTCCTGTATTCCGGCGGCCCGAAGCCGCTGTCATACTTCCCCGTCGGCGAGCTCGTCAGCGGTGTCGTCATGGGCGGACTCATCACGATGGCCTCGTATACCGCGCTTACCGGAACGTTCTCGTGGTTGGTCTTGCTGAAGTCCCTGCCGCTCATCATCGGCATCGGCCTCATCATGTTCACGAACAACACCTGCGATATCGAGAAGGACCGCCAGGTCGGGCGTGCGACGCTTTCCGTCATGCTCGGCCGCAAGGACTCCGTTATCGTGTATCACTCCCTCATATTCCTGTGGATCATCCTCATCGCGTTGCTCGTGGCCGTCTTCTACCCCACCGGCTCGCTCGGGCTGCTGTTCCTGCTGGCTTCCTATCCCCCACTGCTGGGGCTGTTCCGCAACCCCTTCGTGCATAAGAGCCGTCAAGCTGCGATGTCTGCAATCACCTCTGCAAAC
>JAUNJT010000060.1 GCA_030533105.1 Eggerthellaceae bacterium | reverse complement strand
TTAAAGCAGATGATCCTTCAGCTTGAACAGATCTCCAAATCCTTCGGGGGCCGAACGCTGTTTTCGGGCGTGAACCTGCGTCTCGAGCAATACGACCGACTGGCTTTGGTCGGTCCGAACGGTGCAGGGAAGACGACGCTTCTAAACATCATCAGCGGGGAAGACTATCCCGACGAGGGCAAGGTGGTGCTCGCCAAGGGAGCGCAGGTCGGGTATCTCGAGCAGGAAGCCATCGAGATGGGTATAAATCCCATCTTCGAGGAGGTCTTAAGCTCGCAGGAGGAAGTGCTCGCCGCCGAGCGGAGGCTCCATGAGCTCGAGGCCGCGCTGGGTGAGAATCCCGATGAGAAGACGCTTGCCGCGTGCGGTCGCGCACGCGATCTGTACGAGAACCTCGGCGGTTACACGCTCGAGGCACGCGTTCGCCAAGTCATGTTCGGCCTCGGCTTCAAGGAAACCGACCTTTCTAGGATGACGACGGAATTCTCGGGTGGCTGGCAGATGCGCATCGCGCTGGCGAAGCTTCTGATCAGAAACCCTGAGGTATTGCTCTTGGACGAGCCGACGAACCATCTCGATTTGGAGAGCGTCACATGGCTCGAAGGCTTCCTCAAAGGCTATTCGGGAACGGTCATCGTCGTCAGCCATGACCGCGCCTTCATGGATAACATGGTCGATCGCGTCGCGGAGATCGATAACGGCCAGATCAACCTGTACAAGGGAAACTATTCTGCCTATCTGAAGACGCGTGCCGAACGCATCGAGCGCTTGCGGGCGCAGCGGACGAAGCAGATCGAGGAGATGCGCCGTCTCGAGGCGTTCGTCGAGCGCTTCCGCTACAAGGCTACCAAGGCCAGACAAGCGCAGGAGCGCGCTGCCCGCCTTGAGAAGCTCAAAGCGGAGCTTATTGAGCTTCCGGAAGAGAAGAAGACCGTCAAGTTCAATTTCGTGCAACCGCCGCGCACGGGGGATATGGTCGTCGAGGCGAAGGGCATTTCCAAGCGCTATGACGATATCGTCGTGTATGAGGATTTCGACTTCGCGATGTATCGCGGCGATAAGATCGCGCTCGTGGGTCCGAATGGCTCGGGCAAATCGACGCTGCTCAAGATGATTGCCGGCGTGCTTGCGCCCGATACGGGGACGGTCAAGTACGGCGTGCATGTGACGAAGACCTATTATGCCCAGCATCAGCTCGAGGATCTCACTTCGGGTAACACCGTTTTCGAGGAACTCGATAACGCAGCTCCTGGTTGGAGCATCTCCCAGGTGCGTTCCTTGCTCGGTGCGTTTCTGTTCACGGGCGACGATGTCGAGAAGAAGGTGAGCGTGCTATCGGGTGGCGAGAAGAGCCGCCTTGCACTCGCGAAGATGCTCGTGGCTCCAACGCCGCTTCTCTGCCTCGACGAGCCGACGAACCATTTGGACATCGCGAGTGCGGATATCCTGGAGCAGGCCTTAAAGACCTTCGATGGAACCATATTGTTCATCACCCATGACCGACATCTCATCAGAAGCGTCGCGAACCGCATCTTGGAGGTCAAGCCCGGCAAGGCGACCATGTTCGACGGCGATTACGACTACTATCTGTTCAAGAGCGCCCAGCTTAACGAAGCCGCCCAAAAGGATGGTTCGATCGTCGATGATCTGATGGATTCCCAAAAGACGCGTAAGGCGACCTCGAAGGTCGATGTGGTTGCTTCAACGGACTCTAAGAAAACCATCGTGCGCGTGAACAACCGACGCGGGCAACAGAAAGAAGAGAGTGCGGCACCCAAGGTAATCACAGAACCTCGTTCAAGCGCCCCGAAAACCAAAGAGCAGAAGCGCAGGGAAGCCGAGGCGCGCAATCGCGTGTATGCGGCTTTGAAGAACCAGCGCAAGAGACTGTCCGAGATCGATGATGAGCTGGCGCGCGACAATGCGCGGATGGCCGAGATCCTCGAGCTATTCTCCGATCCCGATTTCTATATTAACGAATCGAAGAGCACAGACGTCATCGGCGAGCATGCACGGCTAAAGCAGCGCATCGCAGCGCTCGAGGACGAATGGATAGAGCTGACCGAGCAGATCGAGGCCGAGCTCGCGCGTCACCAGGAGATGACATAGGCATGCTCAACGTCGTACTCGTCGAACCGGAGATCCCACAGAACACGGGCAATATCGCACGCACCTGCGCGTGCGTGGGCGCGCGATTGCACCTAATCGAGCCTTTGGGTTTCAGGCTGACGCAGAAGAACCTTTCGCGCGCTGGCTGCGATTACTGGGATAAGGTCGAAGTGGTGCGCTGGCCATGTCTCGATGCCTTCTTAAAAGAGCATGGGGAAGACGAGCTGCACCTGTTCACCGGACGTGTCGAGGCATCCTATGCAGATGTGTCGTACGGTGCTAGCGCGTATCTGGTCTTCGGACGGGAAAGCGCAGGGCTCGATGAGGGGTTCATGGATACGTATAAGGATCGTTGCGTGCGCATCCCGATGCGCGAAGGACTCCGCAGCCTGAATCTGAGCAATGCGGTTGCGATCGGCGTTTACGAGGCGCTGCGGCAGCAGGGATTCACAGGGCTTCTGTAGATATTTACCACCGTTATCGTTTGGGGCATAAGCATTAGGGTACACTGACTGATATGTTCGATATCGCTTACATCGTCTGCAGCCTATTAAGCTTCATTCCCGCCATCGTGCTTCACGAGGTCTCCCATGGTTTCGCGGCATATAAGCTCGGCGATCCGACGGCGAAGAGCGCAGGCAGGCTCTCACTCAACCCGCTCAAGCATATCGATCCCTTCGGAACGGTCATCATGCCTGCTTTGCTGATGCTGATGGGCTGGCCGGTGTTCGGTTATGCGAAGCCCGTGCCCTATAACCCGATGTATTTCAAGGACAAGCGTCGAGGCGACCTGATCGTGGGTCTTGCGGGTCCGGCAGCCAATCTTGTTCTTGCGCTCATCGGTGCAGGCATCATGTGGGCGTTATGGCCCCTCGTTACGGGATCGAGCGGTCAGGCGATGCTTTCGAACACATTCTTCCAGTATTTCTACCTCATGTTCCTTCCGATGTTCGTGCTCATCAACCTGTATCTGATGTTCTTCAACCTTCTGCCCATCCCACCGCTCGATGGCTCATCGATTTTCGCGTTCATACTGCCTGAGCGTTATCTTCCGCAGTATTATCGTATCCAGCAGTATGCGCTGCCGGTGTTCATGGTCATCGTCCTGGTTCTGCCGTATGTTTTAAACGTCAACCCCATAGGGGTCTACCTGGACTTCACGGCCGGTAACATCGCCAATCTGCTGATTCCGCTCGAGATATAAGGTACGGCGTGGCATGGTTTATAAGGTCAGCATCGAGAGTTTCGAAGGTCCGTTCGACCTGCTTTTATATTTGGTAAGCAAGCAGCGCGTCGATATCGGCACCATCTCGATCACGCAGATCATCGATCAATACCTCGCCGAGATCTCATCGATGAAGAACCTCGATCTGGATGTTGCGAGCGATTTTCTGCTGGTAGCCGCCACCTTGCTCAAGATCAAGGCGGAAAGCCTGCTTCCGAACGATTCCTATGAGCTCGATGAGGATGTGGCCGCACTTGCGCCGAGCGAGGCTCGCGATATCCTAGTCGAGCGTTTGCTCACGTACAAGCAATTCAAGAACGCAGCGGCAGAGCTCGAGTTCCGCTATAAGGACGAAGCTTCTCGATTCGCGCGTTTGATAGGACCTGGCGTCGAGTTCGCGAACGTCATGCCCGATTACCTCGAGCGTGTGAAGCTCACCGACCTTTCGGAGCTCGCTGCAGCTGCGATCGCCCGTCGAGAGGCGTTCTTGCTCGAAAGCGAGCACATCGCCGCGAAACCCATTCCGGTTGAGAGTTTCGTCAAGTCTATCCACGGACGCATCCGCGAAGAGAAGCGGATAAAGTTCAACGATCTGGTGCATGACGATACGCCCGTGCCGGTGAAGGTCGTGTATTTCCTCGCCGTGCTCGAGCTATACAAGCGAGGCATGGTGACTTTGAAGCAGCGCAAGCAGTATGGCGATATCGATATCCGCTATATCGAGGGAAGCGGCGATTACGTTGCTCCGAAGGAATCGGAATACGATGGCGTCATAATGAGTGATTAGGGGAGTATCGATGTTCGAAGGCTTACAGGAAGACCAGCTTGCAGGTGCAATCGAAGCGTTGCTTTTCGTCAGCGACGAGCCGGTGAGCACCGTCACCTTGGCAGACATGCTCGAAGTCGATCTCGTGAGGGTCGAGCAGGCGATTGCCGAGCTCAAGGAGTCGTTTGAAAACGATGGCCGCGGGATCGAGCTGAGGGAGGTTGCCGGCGGATGGCGCCTGTACACCAAGCCCATCTATCATGAGCTCTTGCAGGAGTACGTGCTTTCCTGGGATACGCGTAAGCTCTCGCAGGCAGCGCTCGAGACGCTTGCCATCGTCGCATACACGCAGCCCGTTACGCGCGCTTCGATCGTCTCCATCCGCGGCGTGATCTCCGACAGTCCGATCGCCTCTCTGATCGAGAAAGGGCTCATCCGCGAAGCCGGCACGATGAATGCGCCGGGCAATCCCATCCTGTACACGACCACGCGCACCTTCCTCGAGAAATTCGGTTTGGCGAGCATCAATGATCTGCCGCCGCTCGAGCAATTCGCTGCCGACGATGAGACCCGCGCGTTCATCAACGAGCGCTTGAGCATCGCCCACTACGATGGTGCTGCCGAACCCGAGCAAGCGCTTGATAATCTCGAATCGATCAACATCCAGCAGTCCCTTGCAGATGCCCTTGCCGCACAGCTCGGCTTGGTTGAGAAGATCGATTTCGGTTCGCTTGTATTCGAAACCGATGACGAATAAGCGGTAATTTAGCGATGGACGATGCGATCAGGTTGAATCGTTTCCTTGCACGCTGCGGCTTGGGAAGTCGCCGCGGTTGCGAGGATTTGATTCGTGCGGGTCGTGTGAGCGTGAACGGTACGGTTACATGCGATCTGAGCGTGAAAGTGCTCGCTCATGAAGATGTCGTCACAGTCGATGGAGAACCCGTCAATCTTCCCGACGATGCGATCACCATCATGCTCCA
This sequence comes from Eggerthellaceae bacterium, assembly GCA_030533105.1. Taxonomy (GTDB): domain Bacteria; phylum Actinomycetota; class Coriobacteriia; order Coriobacteriales; family Eggerthellaceae; genus SIG42. The sequence continues at coordinate 3,557 of JAUNJT010000060.1, read as the reverse complement.
TAAGCCGTCGGGGTACGTGACAACCATGTCCGATCCCCAAGGTCGTCCTTGCGTTGCGAGTTTGGTGCCAGTCGATGAGCATCCCTCGCTTTTCCCTGTCGGAAGGCTTGATTTCGACACGACGGGGCTGTTGCTCTTCACGACGGATGGCAAGCTCGGACATGCCTTGCTCCATCCCCGTCACCATGTGAAAAAGACCTACTATGCGATTGTCGATGGCGCTCCTTCCGTAGAAGACCTCGACTCCTTGCGCGAGGGCATTTTGCTTGACGATGGCATGACGCAGCCCGCTGAAGTCGAATTGCTCGAAGGGAGGTCGCGCGAGGAAGCGCTTGCGCTCATGGGTGCGCCCAAGGTTGGGCGGATAAACGATACGGTGTCATTGGTCCGTATCGCTATCCGGGAAGGAAAGAAGCGCCAAGTCAAGCGCATGCTCAGCGCGATAGGCCATCCCGTCATCGCTCTCCACCGTCCTTCGTTCGGACCTTTGCTCTTAGGAGATCTCCCACGCGGTTCATGGCGCGTCCTCACAGAAGAAGAGAGCGCTCTTTTGCGCGAAGCGATGGATGGCGAGGATGGTCCTCGTGGATAAGCCAGCTCCTCTTATAGGTTCGATTATCGTGCCAGGCGATAAGAGCATCGCGCACCGTGCGGTGTTCTTCGCGGCTCTATCTCAAGGTGTTACGCGGATCATCGGGCTGCCGGAAGGAAGCGATGTGCGTGCGTCGCTAAACGCTATCGAGTCCCTCGGCGCGAAGGTCTCCTTGGCAGTCGATGGGAATGGCATCACTGTCGTCGAGGTCGAGGGTTGGGGGGATATGGGCCCGAAGCCGCGCGTATCAGAAGATGTTCTTATGCTCGATTGCGGGAATTCCGGCACGACGGCAAGATTTCTTTTGGGGATGCTTTCGGGATATCCGATCACGGTTCGCCTCGATGGCGATGCTTCGCTTACAACCCGTCCGATGAAGCGTTTGCTCGATCCGCTTTGCAGCATGGGTCTATCGTGCATCTCGAGTTCGTGGCCCATCGAGATCCGCGGTGAGGAGCCGCTCAAGCCGATTCCCTTTGAATTGCCTGTCGCGTCAGCCCAGATGAAAACAGCGCTCCTGTTCGCGGCGATGCGTGCGGATGGGACTTCGCGCATCATAGAGCCCGCTCTATCGCGTGATCATACGGAACGGCTTGCCGAGGCGTTCGGGATCAGAATTGAGAAGCTCTCAAGTGAGCATGGTTTCGAAGTCACCGGTCCGATCGCTCCATGCGCACCAGATGTTCCTATCGCCATTCCCGGTGATTTCTCTTCCGCAGCGTTCTGGATTACCGCCGCTCTCTGCATTCCCGGAAGCGACTTAACCATCGAGGGCGTGGGTCTCAATCCTACGCGCTTAGGCTTCATCGATGCTTTGCAAGCCATGGGTGCGAACGTATCCGTCGAGCGTATTGATGACCTGTCAAGCGAACCTTACGGTCGCATCCGTGCCATCTATACCGGGCGGTTGCGTCCATGCGAGACGGTTGCATGCGATTCGGCGATGCTTATCGATGAGGCTCCTGTGCTCGCCATCATGTGCGCACGCGCAATGGGGAAAAGCCTCTTAAGGAACATAGGCGAGCTTGCGCTCAAAGAATGTGACCGGCTCAATGCCATCATCGAAGCTCTTTCGGCATGCGGGGTTAAAGCCCGCGCCATCGAGAATGAGGACGGATCAACGGATTTGCTCATCTGCGGCAATGGCGAGTTAAGCGTTTCTGACGGCACCAAAGCATCTGCGTATCGCGATCATCGGATTGCGATGATGTGGGCGGTTCTGTCTGCTATATGCCATGCCCAGGTTCAGCTCGATGCAAAAGATATTGATTCGATTTCAGTGAGCTATCCCGGTTTCCTGGATGAGTTTTCACAGCGGTTGGGTTATGCTCCCATTGTGCGTTTTGAATAGGAGGATTGTGTCATGATTATCGCTATTGATGGACCGAGCGGTGCCGGTAAGTCATCCGTCACCAAGCTCGTTGCACTCGAACTCGGCTTCTCGTGCCTCGATACCGGTGCCATGTATCGCGCCATCACATGGAAGGCCTTAGAAGACGGCGTGGATGTGAACGATGCGGAGGCGCTCGGCGAGCTCGCTCGTTCCTGCACGATAGATTTCGAACACGAGGCGGGTGATCCGAGTCCTAAGCGCGTGCTCATCGACGGCATCGATGTGACGGGCGAGATCCGCACGCAGCGCATCGATCAGAACGTGAGCCCCGTTTCCGCCGTTCCTGCCGTGCGCGAGGCATTGGTGGCCCAGCAGCAGCGCATCGGTCGTTCGGGCAACTACATCGTCGAAGGCCGCGACATCGGCACCGTCGTGTTTCCCGATGCGGAGGTGAAGGTGTTCTTAACCGCGAGCGCTGAGGAGCGTGCGCGCCGCCGTGTCGCGCAGAATGCCGAGCGTGGCATCGGTTCCGTCGATTACGAGGCGGTGCTCGCCGACATCATCAGGCGCGATGAGTACGATTCATCGCGTGATGTCTCACCGCTGAAGCCTGCAGAGGACGCGGTGCTCCTCGATTCGTCCCCCTTGACGATCGAGGAGGTCGTCCAAGCGATCGTCGATCTTGCGCGAGAGGCACGATAATGCATTTCATGAAACCAGAGGAGATGTGGGACAAGTCGCTTGGCGGCGAGGACACATCCAATGAGCTGACGCACTGGGGAGGCAATCTGTGCTACGTCGTCGTTGGCGCGATTTGCAAGGTGTGCTGGCGTTACAAGGTCATCAACCGACAGAACCTGCGCGACTTCAAAGGCAAGTGCGGCGTGCTCGTGGCGAGCAACCATACCTCGTATTTGGATGTCGTGCTCATGTACTGCGCATCTCGACCGAGCCAATGGTTGCGCTTCATCGCCCGCGATACGCTTTTCGAAGCTGGTCACGGATGGCTTGGCCAGGCTATCTCTCGTGCCGGGGCGTTTCCGATCAAGCGCGGTTCGGCCGACCGCACCTGCCTTAAGCGTGCGGCGAAGCATCTCAAGAACAAGGAAGTTGTCGGCATCCTTCCCGAGGGCAGCCGTCGCAATAAGGGTTCGATGAAGCCTGCGGTCAATGCAGGTGCCGCGTTCATCGTGCGCATGGCGGGTAATGTCCCCATCCTTCCCATGACCGTGCGCAATGCCGAAAAGGTCAAGAACAAGGGCGAGCGTCTCCATTTCCCGAAGATCTACGTGGAATACGGCGATCCGGTCCTGTTGCAGGACTTCGATTTCCTTCCGAAGGCGGACCGCCTCGAGGCATGCACGTGGTTCGTGCTCCGCGAGTGCTATGCCTTGTTCTATGAGATCGAGCCCGAGAAGGTCGATATGGTTGCGCTGTTCCCGGATGATAAGGATTACACGGCCGTATTCGCCGAGCATCCGATCCCGCGCCACACGACTGCCGAGGCCATCAAGGCTTGGGAAGAACTGCAGGGCTAGCTATGGAACTTAGCGTCATCGAAGCCGAGTACGCGGGTGCCTGCTACGGAGTGCAGCGCGCGCTCAATATGGCCGAGGAGACCATCAAGCAGGC
>JAUNJT010000143.1 GCA_030533105.1 Eggerthellaceae bacterium | reverse complement strand
CGCATCCTAGACGGGATAATCGAGATGGTATACGCGCTCGACAAGATCGCGCCTGGTACTGCCAACGACGATACCCTGCTTTACGGTGTTGAGGTGAAGTTCTACAACATGCAAGTCGAGCTGAACGAGCGTCTTGAGACGCGGTATCCGGGGTTATACGTCATCGGCGATTGTAGCGGGGTTACTCATTCGCTGTCGCACGCCTCGGCAAGTGGCGTGTTCGTGGCGCGCGATATATTAAGGTGTCTGGCATAATCAGGCGGGGGACAGCCTCCTGTCAGGAAGATTGAAGGGACGCAATGAAGCCCAGGCTTATCGCGTGCGATATCGACGGCACCCTGCTAATGGAGGGACAGACCGCATTGCCCCAAGAGCTGTCAGCGCTCATCAGGCGCATCTTGGATTCGGGTATCGTATTCGCCACGGCAAGCGGGCGGCAGGTTGTGAGTCTTTGGAACGTGTTTGCTGAGTTCGGCGGGGAAGTATGCCACATCGCGGAAAACGGTGCCATTGCATACGTGGGCGGCGAGCTCGTGCACCGCGTTTCACTCGACCGTGTCCTCGGAGAAGAAATCGCAGAAACGATGCTGGCACGTCCAGAATGCGAGTTGTACGTAGGAGGTATTGAGACTTGCTATGTCAAGCCCAAAAACCCTGCGTTCGTTGCCCACTTGAAAAACAATCTGTTATTCGATGTAACTGAAGTTGAGAGCATGGGTGAGATTTCCGAGCCGTTTTTGAAGGTATCTGCATATCACGAGGCGCACGATCCTGACGGAAAGTATTGGATGCGAAGGTTCGGAAATCGCTGCAATGTCGTCGTCTCGGGAACTGATTGGGTTGACTTGACACCTTTGGGCGTGAGTAAGGCCTTGGGTGTCATGGCGATTTGCAAGCATCTTGGAATCGATTCCAAGGACTGCGTAGCCTTCGGTGATGCCGACAATGACGTGGAAATGTTCAATCTGGTGGGGCATCCTGTTGCGATGGAATGGGCAAGCGATGCAGCCAAGGCACATGCGGTGGAGACGACGTCAAGCGTTGCGGATGTGTTGTCGCGAATTCTCGATGGGTGCGAATGAAGCGTGATTGTCTGTTCGCGGACATGATGCCCGTGCGTTGCGACTGTGCGATGTCTGCTTCGGCGCCTGCAGGTTGGGTTGAGGCTATTCAAGCAGTTGGTCTTATCATTACGGCCGCGGGTAAAATGAGTGCCTGAGTTGGCAAAAGTGTCCAAAAGGGATTGGTCATATGGGTACATCTGCCATCTTGTGCGACAAGCTCAGCATGCTACGATAAGCGACGTTTTAGACAGGTAATTTGAATAAACTTCAAAGCGGGAAGTGCGGGCATTGCAGCTTTAGGGTTGAGGGAAGCTGCGGCCGGCATTGATACAGCGATTTGCGTTGTCGGCACAGATGGCAGGATGGGAGCAAGCATGGATGGAAAGCGCGCGAGCAAAGGGGCGATAATAGCGTTGGCGTGCACGACGCTGATGCTGTTCGTCCCGAATTACTCCCAGTATCAGCTCTCGCCGATTGCGCATCTGATCATGCCGGCATACGACCTCGATGCCACCCAGTTTTCCATCTTGTTCTCCTCGACTATGATTGCCGGCATTTTGTTGAGCCTGGTTGCCGGCTTGCTCAGTGATCGATTCGGCGTGAAGCGCGTTGTGGGCATCGCCGCCATCATCTCCGTGACAGCGCTTGTTGCACGCATTTTCGCGCCCAATTTCGCTACGTTGTTCGTTTGCATGGCGCTCGCGGGCGTCGTTGCGACGTTCCTCAACGCGAACCTCGCCAAGATCATGGGGTCGTGGTTCCCGCCCGAGAAAGTGGGCCTTGCGGTGGGTATCGGCCTGGCAGGCGCCACGTTCTCGATGGCCATCGGGTTGGGAACGAGCGCGCTGTTTCCATCCCTCAAAGCCATCTTCACGTTTACGGCTGTTGTTGCGATCATCGCGCTGGCAGCTTGGTGGCTGTTCTTCAAGGATGGCCCCGGCGGCATGCAAGCCTCGCCTGAGCCCGATTCCGCTGGCGCCTCGTTGCCTAAGGCCGATGGCACTCCTTTGGCGCAGCCGTCGCTGTCCGAATGTCTGAAGGTGGTGCTGAAAAGCCGCAACGTGTGGCTGATTGGCGTGGCGCTGGGCATGGATATGGCTGCGACTATGTGCATCGTCACGTTCCTGCCGCAGGTCCTGCAGGCTACGCGCGGTTTCGACCCAACTGCTGCAGGCGCGTTGTCTTCGGTGGTCACGTTCGGAAACCTTGCGGGATCCATTCTCGCGCCGATCATCCTCGCCTGCGTAGGTCGGTTCAAACCGGTTGCCATCGTGCTCGCCATCATTTCAGCGGCAGGCACGGCGTTTGCCTGGCAGCTGCCAGATGGTCCGTTCATGCTAGTTTGCTTCTTCATGACGGGCTTTGCTTTGAGCGGCCTGATGACGGTCCTCGTCTCGGCGGTCGTGCTCCTTCCCGAAATCGGGCCAGTGTATGCAGGCACGGCTGGTGGCGTCGGCGCAACCCTGCAGCTGTTCGGTGCCGTGGTCATCCCGTCCTACATCCTCATGCCCATCTTGGGTGAGAATTGGCCGGTGTTCTATGGCATCGGAGGCATTTTGTGCATCGTTGCAGCTGTATGCGTGTTCTTGCTTCCCGAGGTTCTTAAGCGCGAATGGTGATCGCTCCGATTATTGTGCTGGAGCTTCTCTGTTGAGAATGAGTCGCAGGACTGTCCTGCGACTCATTCTTGTAATGCGTTACTCGTCGCCATGCAGCGCCCTGCGCAGGTAGGCAGTGGAGGTTTCC
>JAUNJT010000059.1 GCA_030533105.1 Eggerthellaceae bacterium | reverse complement strand
GGTCGGCGGATATGCCCAATTGAGCCAATCGACCGATGATGTCTGTCATCGACAAACCGTGCTCATCGTCGGTTTCGTCTTGGAGCATCTGCATGATAAAGAGGATTCGGAGTTTTCCATTCGAGTTGCCAGCCATGATCATTCCTTACGTGCTCACGTTCGGTTGCCAACATAGAATACAATTATCCGCCTCAAATCATTGTACCGTGTCCAAAACTAAATACGCCCTCGAAGGCCTTGGAATTTACATTGCGGACACAGTTTTTCTCGAATACGGGCACATGGTCGAAGTTCACGTGCACCAAATGAAAAACCTTCCTATAATACGTAGTTGGCTCACGTGTATTTCGAGCGGTAAAGCACAGCCCGTCGCTTATCTAAAGAAGGAGCGTATCACCGTGTTTGATATCATCATCATCGTCGTTGTCATCGTAGCGGCATTCATCCTCGCTCTCATGAACGGCAAAAAAAGACGAGAGGTTACCGTCGAGAGAATCAGGATCGTGCGCGGCAGCACGGACGCATTCGACGAAGAGGTTTGGGCATGGCCGGAGGGAACAGGCGAGATCGTCGAACTGCATCCCCTCGACAGCTTCCTCAATGGGATGGTGAAGGTCATCCAAATCAAGAACAACACGATTAAGTTCCAGTCTTCCGAACCGTTCGAGATCGAAGGACGGGAGACCATGCTGTTAGAGCTCGCCCGCTTCGAGAACCTTGTCATCACCCCCATTAACGGAGACGGGACGCCTATTGTCTTGTCGTACGAGAAAATGCTCGATCCCCGAGAAGAGCAACTGACGCCAGAAGAGCAGCGCAAGAAGACCTATGCGAAGATCATGGCCATGAAAGAGGCGGAGGACAAGGCCAAAGAACAACTCGATGAGGAAATCGAAGAGGTCGACGATGAGATTGACGACCTGGGCGATCAGATAGAAGGATAAGATCGAGAGCACAATCGACGACATCAAAGAGAGAATCGAGGATGCCCTTGACGGCGACTCCAACACAGACGCCAAGTAAGCAGAGCTGAGCACCACCTAGCACCACATATTCGAGCACCACCTAGCTTATTCGAAACGCAGGTAAGGAGGTTCATGGAAACGAGGGTTTGGAATAAAACCTTTATCTTGCTCTTCGCGTTCGAGATGTTCGCCCAAATCGGCGCGAACACCATCAACCCCATCGTTTCGAACTACGCCGTATGGCTAGGCGCCTCATACGCGATCGCAGGCTTCTTGGCGGGCATCAACGCGTTCGTATCGTTCGCCGTGCGCCCCTTGGCCGGCATCTTCCTGCGCCGCTTTTTGCGTAGGAAGATCCTGTTGGCAGCGACGATCGCGTTCGTCGCATCGGCCATCTTGTGCACCGTTTTCGCATCGTTGATCACACTCGGCGTCCAGCGCGTCGTGTTCGGAGCTGCGTTCGTGTTCAAGTCAGCCCTCGTCGTCGCCTTCGCGAGCTCGGTCGTCCCGAAGGAAAAGCTCGGCCAGGGCGTAGGCTACATCGGTCTCGCGAACGTTCTAGGCGCAGCGCTCGGCCCAGTCGTTGCATCGTTCGTCTCCAGCGAGATGGGCTATCCATTCACCTGTGGCGTGGGCGTTGCGTTCTTCATCGTGCAATTCGTCATCATCCTGTTGGTGAAAGACCCGCACGAAGCGGAGCAGGAAAAGGCCTTCGCCCAACTCAAGGAAGAGAACGCCAAGAAGACCACGCGCGAGATCGTCAAGTCCGAAACGCGCCTGTCGAGCATGTTCCACTTAAAGACCGTGCCCTTAGCGCTCACGTTCATCTGCGAGGCCTTCCCTTACGGCTCGATCCTCATGTTCGTGCTGTTGATCTCGGAGGAGCGCGGCACCACCGGAGGCGCGTTCTTCTTCGCGGTCTACGTCATCGTGTGCCTTATATGCAGGCCGCTCACCACGCGCCTGTACGATAAGTACGGCTTCGCGAAGGTGTTCTTGCCCGAAGGCTTCCTCATGTGCGCGGGGCTTGTCATCCTCGTGTACGCGGATTCCGTGGCAACGTTCATCATCGCCGCAGCAGTGTTCGCGGCGGGCCAGGGCGCCTTATACCCGAGCGCGCAATCCGAGGCCGTTCGCGGGCGCTCCACGCAAGAATCCGCAATGGCGATGAATACCTTGTATCTGGGCGCCGATATCGGCATGTTCATCGGTCCTCTGATCTCGGGCATCATCCTTGAAGTCGCCACTTCCGAAATCATGATATGGGCGAACTTCGGCGTCGCCGCGCTCTGGGTCATCACGCTCGTGTTCTACGTTCGCTGGCGCGCGAAAGACGACCTTAAGGAAGCAGAGATCGCTGCCGCATCCTCAGAAAACGAATAGCATCTGCCTTCCCTGTCGTATCCAATAACGGGCAATCGCCCTGCCAAAAAGGAAGGCCTTTTTCGCTGATTCTGCCGAAAACGGCAGGCTGAATCCCATATACTCCATATCAGAGATTCTTATACCTGAACCGCTCGGTTCGCCACGGCCCGCCACACACTAAAAGGAGGACTGCGATGAGGAACCTGGAAAAACTGCCATTCATGCGCAAGGCGAATACCATAAAGAAGCTGATGCGCACCCGTCCGCAGAAGAACCTGAAGAAGCTGACGCTTTTGCACTCCAACGACATGCATGGCGACTTCCTCGAAGAGGATATCGACGGCAAGCTCATCGGCGGCGTTTCGATGCTTTCGGGCTATATCGACAAATGCCGTCGCGAAGAGGAGAACGTCTTGTACTGCGTGGCGGGGGATATGTTCCGCGGCTCGGTCATCGATAGCGAATTCTTAGGCCTTTCGACGATCGAGATCATGAACATGCTCGCCCCGGACGTCGTCACGCTCGGCAATCACGAAACCGACTACGGCCTCGCGCATCTGCTCTTCATCGAGAAATGCGCCAACTTCCCCATCATCAACGCGAACCTCCACATCACGACGAACAACGTGCGTCTGTTCAAGCCCTATATCATCAAGGAAATCGACGGCATGAAGGTCCTGTTCATCGGCATTTTGACCGAAGAGGTCATCGGTCAGACGAAGAAGGACGGGCTGATCGGCACGATGATCAACGTCGAGGATGCCGCCAAGGAAGTCGAGCGCATCTGCAACTCCTATCATGCGGTCGACATCGATTTCACGGTGCTGCTCACGCATATCGGCTGGGAAGAGGACCATAAGCTCGCCGAGCTGCTCGACCCCGCATGCGGCGTCGATGTCATCATCGGCGGACATAGCCACACATTCATCGAGAAGCCCGACCTGGTCAATGGCATCTACATCGTGCAGGCAGGCACGGGCACCGATCAGATCGGCCGCTTCGACATCATGGTCGACACCGACAGAAACACCGTCGATAGCTGGAGTTGGCAGGCCGTGCCCATCGATGAGTCGCATTGCCCCCGCGACACGGAGATGGAACGGCTCATCGAATCGTTGAAGTCCCAAACCGATAAGAAATACGGCCGCTTCATCGGGCGCCTCGCGCGTCAGCTCACTCATCCCTCGCGTGAGCAGGAAACCGAGATCGGCAACCTCATGGCCGATATCACGCTCGAAGGACTCGGGCTCGATATCGTCATGTTCGGCTCGGGATCGATCAGAAACGAGACCTTCGGACCCTTGGTTTTGTACCAGGACCTCGTCGAGCTTCTGCCTTACGATAACGGCTGGTATTGCGTGCACCTGACGGGAGCACAGCTCAAACAGGTGTGGAAGCACGTCAACCGCGATGAAGTGTGGCAGGGCGTGCACTGCGAGTACTATCAGTTCTCGAAGGGCATGAGGACGGTTTACAATCGCACGACGCATGAGCTCGAGGAATTCAGCCTCAACGATGAGCCCATCGAAGACGATCGCATCTATACTGTCGGTATCCAGGCGTTCCACTATGACAATCTAGAAGACGTATTCACGCTGACGCACAAGGAAATCGATGCCAATAAGAAATCGTTTATGATCGCGACCTCGGGAAACGATATCATCGATGAGTGGCTCAGCTCGCATCAGCTTGTCGATGCTCACGTTGAGGGCCGTATCGTCGTAAAGGACGAATAGGCGAAACGGAAGACGAATGATGAATGGCCCGAGCGTATGCATTCGGGCCATTCATCATTCTTTGATGCAAATCTCAGTGACACTAGCAGATTGCTGCAAGAGGCAACGGTTGCACATCCTCGATTGATTCGCGATTGAGTTCAAGGGAATCCCAAAGATCCACATTACGCTGCAAATTAAGCCAATACTGGGCCGTTGTCCCGAAAAGCCTGCCAAGGCGCAATGCCATATCGGGGCTCACGGCACGTCGTTCGCGAACGAGCTCGTTCGCAGTTTGACGCGAAACACCCAGCCTCTCCGCGAAAGCGGCGATCGAAAGCCCGCATTCAGGCAGGTAATCCTCACGCAGGAACTCCCCCGGATGCGGCGGTCGCTCTGTTATGAAAACCATTCCCTCGCTTAACATATCATGCACCTTCACCTTTAGCGATAATCACACAATTCAACCCCGAACGCATCTCCATCATTGAACGAAAAGCAAATACGCCATTGGTCGTTCACGGAAAGCGAATGCTGCCCTGCACGATCCCCTTTAAGCTGATGCAACCTATTTCCTGGAGGCATACGCAGATCCTCTATACGTTTTGCAGCATCGATTGCGAAAAGCTTGCGGCGTGCGCGTTTTAAAACATCTGGAGGCAGCGATTTCGCTTTTCCATCCGCGAAAACCGATTCGGTTTCATCGTTTGCAAATGTCTTAATCATGGCAATAGTGTAACGTATCACGTGACACATGACAATATCTTTCATCCTTTTCCTTGTGCGCAAAATCGACCGATTTCCATGTGCTGACTGTCCTAAAAATACCCCAGGTTGCTTTTCGGGAAGGCCTATTATGACCTTGGACAAAGCAGAAAACTCCGAATGAGAAAGGAGCAGCCATGTACGAGCCAAGCAGACTGATCGATTCCTTCTATATCAAGGGATTCAAGAACTTCGATGGCGCTTCTGCGCTAAAGAAGCTCAAGGTTGGCAAAAAGCTCGATCTTATTCCCGAACCGGACAACCCTTATGACCCCTGCGCCATGCGCGTCGAGCGCAAAGGCGTCAAGTTAGGCTATATCCCCAAAGAGAAGAACTACATGATGAGCCTGATGTCCTTCTACGGTCATGCGGATGTGTTCGAGTGCCGCATCCTGCAAGTCGACCGCAAAGCGGATCCGTGGAATCAAGTACGCATCGGTATCTTCATCAATGACGCCCGCAAACGCGACGTATCGTGCGCATAAGCGCTCACGATACTCCTAGGCAATGCCGCCTGCGTATGTCCATCATCAAGCCATAGACTCCTTTGTTCCCTAACCTCCTTTCCGCAGGCGCACATATGCGAAGAAGGCTTCCGCTCTGCACGGAAGCCTTCTTCTTTATCGCATTGATTTCCTAATGAAAAAAACCGCCCAAAAGGCGGCCAGAAAAGCAAGCTGCCCTCTCCTTCATGCGGCAATTCGGGGGACGATTGAAGGAGAAGGCGCTGCTATGAGAGGTCGAGGTCTATTGCCAGAACACTCGTGTACGCGTCGAACGTGGTGCTTGCGGGTTGAAGGTGCGATTGGCAGATCTCCGATTGTTATAGAAGATCCAGTTGTTTTTCACGTAAATGGGTTTGTCTCTGAATCCTAAAAGTCTCAGAAGCCACATGCCTATCACCCAATCAGTCGCGTGCCCGTAAACCCACACCCATTTCTCAAGCGATACCTCTGTCACCGGAAACACCCGGTGATGAGTCGGGAACAACTAAATCAAATGGAACGCGATCTTGTGAAACCAGCTGCACCGTCGCCATAACCACAAACGTGTTGAAGCTCAAGCCCAAAGCCTCAAGCTTCGCCGTAGCTTGCTTTTTCAAATCGTCATCCATTCGAATGGTTGTCGACTTCATCATGGTGTATTTCCTAGTGCGTTTATGGTGCGTTTGTATTGTATTTGTATAGCATTTATAGTGTGTATTACACTATATACGATATCATAATGACATATCAAGAGCTTTATTCAAAAAAAATTTGCAGGCGGTTAGATTCCCAAAAACCACATAAACGCAGATGAGCGCTGCCATACCGGCAGCGCTCATCACAAGAGAAGAGAAGAAAAAGGGAGAGGAGTTATTCTGTTTTGGCGATCGCCTCGTTTCACTCGGGGGCTACAGCATGTTTGTTAGTCTTTCCTAACACAACTATATGTTAGCATTTCCTAACAACATTGCAAGGGTTTTTTGATAGAATTTTCCCAACGGTTTTTTTGACCTTGGAATCCTCCCCTTTTCGGGCGCACATACACCCGATCGAGGCAAGAAAGCGGTTGTATCATGCGTATGCAAGAATCAGCTGAGATGTATCTGGAAACCATCCTCGTCCTTTCGGAAGGTGGCGCCCAAGTCCGTGCAATCGATGTCGCACGCAAGTTAAACTTCTCCCGTCCGTCCGTATCCAATGCCCTGAAGGAATTGGCGCATGACGGCTATATCAGCTACAAGGACTCCAAATACATAGAGCTCACAAAACAAGGGATGGAAATCGCTGAGAAGATCTACGCGCGCCATCTGGTGCTCACCAACCTCTTGCTCGCAGTCGGCGTTTCGGAGGAGACCGCCCGCGAAGATGCATGCCGCGTCGAGCATTACATCAGCGACGAGACCTTCGAAGCCTTAAAGCGGCTGGACATAGGCCAAGCGAACAAGTAAAGCCGATAAATCGAACCCCTAGACAACAAGATGCCGCCTGGTAATCCAGGCGGCATCTTCTCGTAATATGAATGCGGATTCTATGATACTTTCACCAACGAATGTAGCGGCACATCGGTGACCTTCGCCAACAGCTCACGCGGGTTTAAGAACTCGAGTTCCATGAAGCAGGCGATGCCTACGAGCTGCGCCCCGAGCTTCTCTATCAGCTTGACCTGTGCGACAAGCGTTCCGCCCGTAGCGGCAAGATCGTCAACCAAAAGGACCTTATCATCCGGAGAAAGCGCATCGAGATGCAGTTGCAGCTCAGCCGTACCGTATTCCAAGTCGTATTCCTGACCGACCGTCTCGCGCGGCAGCTTGTTCGGCTTGCGTGCCGGCACGAAGCCCGCACCTAACTCGACGGCAACAGGGGCGCCCATCATGAAACCTCGCGCCTCAGCGCCTACCACCTTCGTGACACCCATCCCCTGGAATGGTTCTGCAAGCTCGCGCACGCATGCCGCGAAACCCTCGGCATCGCCAAGAAGCGGGGTGATGTCTTTGAACACAACCCCTGGTTGCGGATAGTCGGGGATATCGACGATCAGTTTCTCGAAATCGAATGATGCCATCTGATTCCCTTTCAATCGATTAGACGACCAAGAAGAACTTCACGAGGAAGATGAGCGCCAAGACGTATGTGAGGATGTATTGCTTGGATGCCTTGCCCGTCGTGATGTTGATGACGGAGAACGTGATCAACCCGATGCCGATGGCATGTCCGATGGAACCGGAGATCGGCATAGCGATGAGCATGAGCGCCACGGGAACGACCTGCTCTAGGTTGCTCAGATCGACGTTCTTTAAGCCAGCGAGCATGATGACGCCGACGTAGATGAGCGCCGAAGAGGTGGCTGCAGGCGGAATGATCGCTGCAATCGGGGCGATGAACATGCAGAGCAAAAACACGATGCCGCACGTCAAGGCCGTCAGACCCGTACGGCCGCCAGCCTCAACGCCCGAGGCGGATTCGACGAAAGTCGTAACGGTCGACGTGCCGGTGCACGCGCCCACCACGGTACCGATCGAGTCGGAGAGCATGGCCTGCTTCATCTGAGGCATCTTGCCCTGCTTATCGAGCATGCCCGCGCGAGCCGCAGTGCCCACAAGCGTTCCGATGGTGTCGAACATATCGATCATGCAGAAGGTGATGATCAGCGTGATGACCGTGAACCAGCCGAGCTCTAGGAATCCCGAGAGGTTGAACTTGAAGAACGTGAGATTCACCATATCGCTGAACGGCGGCAGCCAGCTCGCGGTAGCAAGCGCTGCGAACGGATCGGCGCCGAGGAACGCAAACTCGCCGATCCAGTACACGACCGACGCAACCAGCATGCCGATGATGACGGCACCGCGCATGCCCTTATGAGCGAGGAAGATGATCACGAACAGACCGACGAACATGGTCACGACGGTAAGCACCATGGGCGCATAGCCGGAACCCATCGCGGTGGACGCGCTCGATGCGGTGAGCGAACCGAAGAAATCGCGCATCACGTAGAAGGGACCGCCGGTTTCGCTGTAGATGCCGGCATTGGAGCCGAGACCGATGTTTAGAAGCATGATGCCGATTGCCGGCGCGATGCCCATGCGCACGCCATACGGAATGGCCTCGACGATCTTCTCGCGGATGTTGAGCACCGTCAGAATGAGGAAGACGATGCCCTCTGCGAGGATGATGATGAGCGCGGCTTGGAACGATGCCACATATGTCGCACCCGTGATAACCGCGATTTGACCGACGACGACAGCGAAGAAGCTGTTCAGACCCATGCCAGGAGCCAAGCAGAACGGCTTGTTGGCTAAGAACGCCATGCAGATCATGGCGATGCCGGAAGCCAGGCACGTGGCCAAGAAAACGGCATTCCAGAGGTCTTGCCCACCAGCACCGAAGTTGGTAAGCAGATTCGGGTTCAAGGCGATGA
>JAUNJT010000142.1 GCA_030533105.1 Eggerthellaceae bacterium | reverse complement strand
CCAGCTCCTCGAGCACCGCATTCGAGAGGCCCGTCGTGCCGATGACGCAATCGACGCCAGCCGGCAGGGCCGCCCGGATGTTGCCCTCAACCACGTCGGGCTGCGTGAAATCGACCATCACGTCGAACGTCGCCCCCTCGAGCGCAGATGCGACATCCTTGAATACGGGAAACGCTTCCACCTCGCCCGCGAACGGGTCGATTCCGCAGACGAGTTCCATATCGGCGGCACCGGTCACCGCCTCGACAACCGCCTGTCCCATGCGCCCCGCACAACCTGCAACTGCGACTCGTATCACCGTATCCTCCTCATACGCGCGAATAGTTCAGATGGAATAGTATCAAACCCAACGCTCCACACAACGCCAGGGCGGGTCTCGAAATGGAACTGTGACATCTAGCGCCCGAGCACGAGTTGTCGCGCCATGCCCTCGGCAAACGGAGACACGACCGTTGCAGTCGGAAAGACCGTGAGGTACTTCCGCGCAACATCCTGTACCTCGTCTGGCGTGACGCTTGCATATCGCTCGATGAGCTCCGGCACCTCGACCTGCGCAAATCCCATCGTCTCTCGTCGCCCGAGCCGGATCATGCGCTCGCTCGTCGACTCGAGGCCGAGTAGCAGCTGGCTTGTGATGACCTCGCAGTTGCGGCTTACCTCTTCGGCAGATGGCGGCTCGTCGGCGATTCGCGCCATCTCGTGTCTGATGATCTCCGCAGCCTGAGCGAGGTTGTCCGGCCGTGTTGCGCAATATACATAGAACTGCCCGGTATCGCTGTACACGCTTGCACCGGCCATGATGGAATAAGCCAGTCCCCGCTTCTCGCGCACCTCCTGGAACAGCCGCGACGAAGCGGAACCGCCCAGGATGGAGGTCAACACGCTACCGGCGAAACGCTCGCGGGCATCTGCGCGATACCAGGGGAATCCGTACACGAGATACGCCTGCTCGATATCGCGCTTCTGTGCGGCGAATTCATGCCTGTTGCTTTCGATGAGGGGGATGCGCTCTAACGGTTTTCCTGCACGGATCCCCGCAAGCGCCTCCTGCACCTTCCACACGAGGGAGGCATGATCGACGTTGCCCGCCGCAGAAACCACGAGGTTGCCCGCGTGGTAGAAGGAGCGGTGAAACGAGATGCAATCGTCGCGGCCATACGATGCCACCCGCTCTACCGTTCCCAATACCGGCCTGCCCAGCGGATGCGTCGGCAGAAGCTCATCCAAGAACATCTCGAAGACGTGGTCGTCGGGCTCGTCCTCGCTGCTCGCGATCTCCTCGAGCACGACCTCGCGCTCGGTGAGGATATCCTCGTCGCGAAATGTCGAATGCAGCACCATGTCGGCCAAAAGCTCCAGCGCATCATCGAGTCGATGATCGACGAAGCGCGCGTGGTAGCACGTGTATTCCTTCGCGGTGAATGCATTCGACTCTGCACCGAGCGCATCGAAGGCCTCGGATATCTCGATAGCGCTGCGGGAATCGGTGCCCTTGAACATCATATGTTCCATGAAATGCGTCAAACCGGCTTGGTCGGCGGTTTCATGGCGGCTTCCCACACGGAACCAGAAGCCCAGCGTGATGCTGCGCACCCAGGGCATATGCTCTGAGACGACGGTTATCCCGTTATCGAGCACGGTTCTCTCGAAAGCCATGTCACTCCTTCGCCAAACGTAGCCGCACCATGATATCCCAAAGCGCGCCGAGCGGCGCGCTTTGGTCGTGAATTAACTCGTTGAGCGTGTGGGAACGAACCAGATGCTAGCCCTTGTTCGGGCGGAGGAGCTCGCCGCGGAACTGGCTCTCGATGGTGCGGAACCAGCTCTCGACGAAGCTATCGATGCTCGAAAACGCGTTGCCACGCGCCCGGCGCTCGATGAACTCGAAGATGACGAGCGCATACATGCGGCGCAGGAACTCACGGTAGTCGTCGTCGAATCCAAGGTGGTCGAATGAAGGCTCGAATACCGGGGAAAGGCGTTCGGTGAGGCTTCCGATGATTTCGAGGCGCAGGTTCGGATAATAGTTGCGCGAATTGTAGACGGCGAGATGGCATTCACGGTCTTTGTCGAACACGTGGAGCAGCCGACGGAGCATCTCCTCGTTCGTCTCCCCCTCGTGCGTCTCCGCCATCGCCTCGTTGATATCGTAGACGTACATCCACTTGATAAGGTCGTAGATGTCCTTGAAATGGTAATAGAACGTCTGGCGGTTCAATCCGCAAACATCGGTGATTTCCTTGATAGAGATGCGGTCGATCGGCGATGTTTGCATGCATTCGCGAAGCGCGTTTGCCATCGCTTTCTTTGTATCTCCGTTCTTCTTCATACTCGGCCCCCCTTATACATCCTTTTTTAACATATCAAAAGTAAGGCGCATGGGTTATGAGAAATCCGTAAATGTGAAACAGCCGCCTCGTAAGAAGCGGCTGTTTCAATAGATACGATTATTTTTTATAAAGATTCCCTACCGAAAGGAACCCCATGTTAGTCGCGGCGACGCGGCTTGCGATGGCTGCTGCCATCACCCGGGCGGCGGCTCGGACGCTCAGCACGCTCGCTGCGCGGACGATCGCCGCGCGGACCGCGGCCCTCTCCCGCGGCACCAGCAGGTGCTTCGGGCTTATCGACGCGATCAAGGCTGATCTTGCCCTGGTCGCTCACCTCGATGACCTCGACCTTCACGGAATCGCCGAGGTTCAGTACGTCCTCGACCTTGCCCACGCGGCCATTGGCCATGCGCGAGATGTGGAGCAGGCCGTCCTTGGTGGCGGTGAGCTTCACGAAAGCGCCGAAGTCCTTGATGCCGACGACTTCGCCGACGTAGACCTCGCCGACCTCCGGAACCTTCACGAGGTCGAGAATAGCCTGCGTGGCAGCT
>JAUNJT010000141.1 GCA_030533105.1 Eggerthellaceae bacterium | reverse complement strand
AACCGGGTCGCGATGGTCCGGGAAAAGAAGATTCGGGAAGGGCCGATCATGAAACTAAAGGCTAGTGAAGCGTTGAAAGAGCGCTTGCGCCTCTTCGGGCTTGGAGCGGACGTTGCTCACGCGAAGCATGCCGCCCAAGCATCCGATGCTGATGGCGCGCTTACGAAACGAGCTTTGCACAATCTACCTGTAGCGGGCATATGCACGCTTGCAGCCGTACTGCTTGTCTGCGTGTTCGCGCTCGGGCAGACCGTCAATGCGCATGCGGATGATTCGCAATCTTCCACCGTTCCCAAAGTTCAACCATCGCAGATCTCCTTAAACGAAACCGCCAGCTACGAGAAAGCCGAGGTAGTCTATAGCACGCTCGATACGAAAGGCAATCTGGTTGCCTCCTACGTCGTCAATCAATTCGATATCAAGGCGCCTGGTCGCGTCGTCGATTACGGCGATTATGAAATCGTGAAGAACCTTTCCACTGAAGCTGCACTCGCACGCCAGGATGGCGCGACCATCTTCGATGCCGTCGACTGCGGCGTGTTCTATTACGAGGGTGATTCGACGACGCTCGAGTTGCCATGGGATGTAGAAATCGAGTACTGGCTCGATGGCGAGCGCTACACCGACCCTGCCGAGTTGGGCGGCAAGTCGGGTGCGCTCGAAATCAGGCTTACTACAACAAAAAATCCGAACGTGAACAGCGCGTTCTACGATTGCTTCCTGCAGCAGATCACGTTCACGCTGCCAGGGGACTTGTGCACGAACATAGAGGCTGACGAGGGTGCAACCATCGCCTCTGCTGGCAAGGACCGTACGATCGCGTTCGCTGTACTGCCCGGTCACGATGCGTACTGCACGGTGCGCGCTGACGTGCACGACTTCACGATGGGCGGCATCCAAATCGCCGCGCTGCCATACGAGTCAGCGATTACCATGCCCGATACCTCGAACGTCACATCGGGTTTCCAGCAGCTTGTCGATGCGGTGGCGCTCCTTAAGGGCGGCGCATCCGACTTATCGTCGGGCGCCAGCCAGCTTGCATATGGCACATCGCAGCTGTCTGACGGGCTATCGATGCTCGATACCGAGCAGATCACGATGTATGCCGATGAGATCGAGAATCTGATCGGTTTCATACCAGAGGCGATGGGGGATGTTGAAGTGTCGGAGGAATCGCTTGAGGCGACCGCCCAGATGCTCAACTTCCTCGCTGATTTCTTAGAGGGTCTCGATGAGCAAACGCTCGCTCTCATCAAAGCGCAACTTGCGGCGAACAATATCACAATAGACATTGACACGATAATACCGGTGATACGTGGCGTTGCCAGTTTGCTTGGCGATAATGCAGCCGAGATCGTGAATCTGAACGAGAAGCTTTCCGATCCCGAATACATCGCGCAGATCCAAGAGCAGGTGCAAGCGCTCTCGAACGGCCTGCTCGAGTTCAAGGACGGCGTGGTCCAGCTTGCCGATGGCGCGAACCAACTTGCCGGCGGCATGCAGACCTACGCGGATGGCATGTCGGAGCTTTATGGCGGCGTGTCGGAGTTGCCGGGCATGGTCTCGAGCGAGATCTCGAAGATGACGGCAGAGTACTCGTTCCCCGAATTCGTTCCGCAATCGTTCATGAGCTCGAAGAATGAGCAGATGAAGAACGTGCAGTTCGTCATCGAATCGACGGGCATCGAGTTGCCGAAGGTAGCTTCCGACGAGGGCGATGACGAGGAGAAGGAAGAAGGCTTCCTCGACAGGCTGATCGCTCTGTTCGTCCCGAAGGCGAATGCGCTGGAAGCTTACGCTGATGAAGGCGCAGCCCAAGCGAAGCAGGTGAAGATCCTGTTCACGCATGATGTCCATTCGTATCTCGAGCCCACGGAAGGCTTCGTGGATGGTGTGGTACGCGAGCATGGTGGCGCTGCGCGCTTGGCAACGCTGATTAAGGAGAATTCCGACGACGCGACCATCTATGTGGACGCGGGCGACTTCAGTCAGGGTACGCTTTTCCAAGCAGGCTACGAGACCGATGCGTACGAGCTTCGCATCTTAGGCGAACTCGGATGTGTAGCCACGACACTTGGCAACCATGAATGGGATCATGCGGGTAACGGCTTGGCTAACATGCTGCGTACGGCACTGGCATCGGGTTCTCCGCTGCCGCAAATCGTGGAAAGCAACTTGGATTTCTCAGGCGAGCTCACCGATGAGCAAGCAAACGTGCAGTCCGCATTCGATGAGTACGGCGTACTGCCGTACACGATCGTCGATGTCGACGGCGCGAAGGTCGCCATCTTCGGCTTGTCGGGCAATGACAGCATCAAGGATTCTCCCACAGCAGGCATGAAGTGGCTCGATTATGTCGAAGCAGCCAAGACAACAGTCGCCGAGATTAAAGAGAAAGAATCGCCCGATCTCATCGTGTGCTTGTCGCATTCCGGCACGAAAGGCGATGGAGAGACTGGTGAGGACATAGAGCTTGCCGAGGCTGTCCCCGACATAAACTTCATCGTGAGCGGGCACTCGCACACCTCGTATCCCGAGGTCGTGAAGGTCGGTGACACCTATATCGGTTCCACGGGCGAGTATCTTGCGAACTTAGGTTCCATCACGCTCGAGATCTCGCCGGATGGCACGGTAACCTGCACCGACTACGCTTTGCTGCCAATCGACGAATCGGTCGAGGCAGACCCTGGAATCGAGTCTATCATCAGCGGGTTCAAGGACACGATCCAGCAGACGTATTTGGCGCCCTATGGCGCATCATATGACGAGGTCATCGCGCAGAGCAAATTCGATTTCATGCCGTTGTCCGAGATGTATGCGACGCATCAGGAATACCCGATGGGTGACTTGATCGCGGATTCGTACATCTATGAGGCGAACGAAG
>JAUNJT010000140.1 GCA_030533105.1 Eggerthellaceae bacterium | reverse complement strand
GAAAGGAATTTCTCCTTTATCGGCGCAACCGTCGTGGCAAGCTGATCGACATGCGCTTCAGGCATGCTCTCTAGCGAATCAGCATTGCGCTTTATTACGGGAATGGACGTTTGGACGACATTCATAAGCGCCTTAAAATTCTCGATGTCGACCGTTCCGTTACCGACGAGCGTTGTGGGAGGATGCGACTCGAGAGCCTTTGTGAGAGGTGTTAGCGCGTTCGTTGTGACATCGTCGAGCACATTGACAAGCGTCTTCGCCACAGTGACATCATCGCCATAGTAAGGAATAATCGATGCGAGTCCCCACCAAGGAGTGTTCATCGTACTGGACATGGAATCAGCCGTCTTCTGCAGCTGCTCCGTTGCAGCAACGGCCTCTGAGAAATTACTCGCCTCAAGACTTGCCTGCACCTGATTCAGCTGTGTAACGGCTGTCTTCGCTTGCGCTCTCAAATCCTGCGCCGAGCTATAGACCTTGTACCCGCTGAAACCGACAGCAGCAGCTAGGACAAGTATCACAACGAGGATAGTAATCAGAATCTTGCGACGGCGACGCCGACGGCTTCTGTGATGATGGTGATGTTTCGATTTGGAGGAATCGCTGTTGAGATAATCATAGAGGCCATCTGCGTTCGCACCGGTGCTGCCAGACGCATCCGCTTCATCAGAAGGCGAATCGTCGTCAACTATGAATTCAAAGTCGACGGTATCAGCAGGCGAATCGCTCGCCGCTTTCGAAGGAGCAGCATCCATATCGAAGAAGATCGGTTTGCCATCTTCGATAGCCGCCACAGGATTATCGGTCGTGGATACCGTCACATCCTCGGCAGGAGTGCCCTGCTGTTGGATCGGCTCTTTTACATGTCGACCAACCAATTTCTCGGAATCGCGCATCGATTGCCCTTTCATATCATGCGGTCACCCTGACTGACCTGCACAAATCAACTTTTTGAAATTTGATTATACCGCTTTGGGAGGCGTCGCTTTAGCAACGTCAGAAGAAAAGCATGTACGCGACGAATACAACGACTAGCACCGCAATGCCCAGCAGCACAGCACGCTGCATCTTCGACATGGGTTCATGGTTTAGGTCGTCAAGCGTCGTTTCGTGATAGGAGTCATCCGCCTTTTCTGTTGGCTTTCTCGCAGATACCTTCTCGTTCTTCTCGGTAGATCCACCCTTGCTTGCCGCCCGATCATGTACTTGCTCAGACACGTCGGCATCATGGCGAAGCACATCAGCTGAATCCGATTCGTGTGAACCGGCGACGATAACGAGCTCGCTATCGTCCTGTTCTACCGTGACATATTTGAATGAAGGCGTTTTTTGCGAACGGGCCATGCGGATTGCTCCTTGGATAACACGTCTATACATCGGGCTTCATGCTCCAGCGCAAATCATGCAGCATAGATTCTAAACTGCATGGCTGCCACACTCCTCGAAGGCCGAATCAATCGCCCCGATGCGCCCTCATTTTAGTACATGCGACCATCATTCTGTGCAACAATACGATGGATAACCAAACGACCCCGAAAAGGACATTATGACAACGAACAGCACAGCAGATGGACGATGCGAGATACTCGATGCGGCTCTGGAAAGCGCACAGAAGTTGCATGGGTTCACCGTGAAGGCACGCGAACAACTTGCAGAAATCGAGGGTACCGCATATGTCATGGAACACAAGGCAAGCGGTGCACGTTTGCTTTTCCTGAGCAATGAGGATACGAACAAAGCCTTCTCCATTGCGTTCCGCACGCCACCTGAAAACGACACGGGCGTATTCCATATCCTTGAGCACTCCGTGCTTTGCGGCTCCGACAGATTCCCCGTCAAGGAACCGTTCGTCAACCTGCTGAAGAGCTCCATGCAGACGTTTTTGAACGCTATGACGTTCCCGGATAAAACGATGTATCCCGTTGCCAGCACCAACGAGCAGGACCTCCTCAACCTCATGGATGTGTATTTGGATGCGGTGTTCCACCCTGCGATCTACCACAACCGACATATCTTCGAACAGGAAGGCTGGCATTACGAGCTCGCATCAAACATCGGCGAAGATAATGCCTGCGCAGAATCCTCAGACGACATCGATCCGTCGAGGCTCCGTATAAATGGCGTCGTCTACAATGAGATGAAAGGCGCTCTTTCCAATCCGGAAGGCGTTCTGTTCGATGCCCTCTCGGCTGCGCTGTTCCCCGATACGCAGTATCGCTTCGAATCGGGCGGTACACCGAAAGCCATCCCGACATTGACTTACGAGGATTACCTCGAGCAACATGCGCGCCATTATCGCCCTGATAACAGCTACATCCACCTCTATGGCAATCTCGATATCGATTGCGTTCTCGCTTTCATCGACGAGCGCTATCTAACCCCTCTGGCCTCATCTCGCGCACACGGAAAAGCGGAGGAAGCACTCGCTCCCCGTACCTTGGCATTCCAGCAACCCGTCATTAATCGCGGCATACGCATCGAGATGCCCACGGCGCCTGAAAACGCCTGTTGCGGACTCGCTTATTGCATCGGAACCTCAACAGATCATGAGCGCCTCATCGCCACCGATGTGCTGCTCGACTCCCTGTTCGGCTCAAACGAGTCTCCACTCAAGCGGGCGCTCCTTGATGCTGAGCTCGCCGATGATGCCACGGCATTCTTAGGTGATAGCCTTTTGCAACCTTTTGCGATCGTGCAATTGCGCGGCTCCCGTCCAAACGTCCTCGAACGCTTCCAAGAAGTGTTAGATGAAGCTGTTAGAGAGCTCCTCGATAAGGGCATCGACGAAGACCTTATCGAAGCATCACTCGCTCACTCCGAGTTCGTGATGCGTGAACACGATTTCGGTACGGCGGACGGCGTGATCTTCGCAATGGCAAGCATGGCAGGTTGGCTGTACGACGATGATGCGCC
>JAUNJT010000014.1 GCA_030533105.1 Eggerthellaceae bacterium | reverse complement strand
GGCGTCATCTCGGCAACGGATTCCTTCAACTCGTCATAGTATGCGCACCAATACTCGACGAACTCGTGATCGATGAGATCCTCTTGCGTGATGACGTTGAGCCATGCGCATGCCAGAGCGGAGTCGGTGCCCGGACGGATCTGCAGGAAATACTCGGCGCGAGCGCCCCACCAGGTCAGGCGAGGATCGATGGAGATGATCTTGGATCCGTTCTGGACGCAGACGGCCAGCCAGTGGCCGATGTAACCGTCAGCGTTGGACTTCAGAGGCTCGTTGCCCCAGACGACGATCAATCCAGGATTCACGAATTCGGGATTCGCATAGCGAAGCTCGGAACCTTCGGATGCGTCGACGATCGGGAAGTCGCCCATCGGGCCCATAGCACCGCAGACGCGCGGCAGATAGCACGCGAAGCCGGTGAAGCCGATGTGGCTAACGTTCGGGGTGTGCAGTGCGGAGTGCGCGAAGTACGGCGTCTGCCAGTTGATGTTACGGCCGGTGCCGTGGGTGAGCAGAATGGAAGGTCCGCCATACTCTTCCCAAATCTCGCGGACATGTGCTTCGATGGTATCGAGGGCCTCATCCCACGTGATGCGCTCCCACTTGTTCTCGCCGCGCTCGCCAGCACGCTTCATGGGATACTTAACACGATCGGGATGGTTGAAGCACTCGTCGTTCTCGAGGCAACGCATGCACAGCTTGCCATTGGTGCAAGGATCTAAGGGGTCACCCTCGATCTTGCAGACCTTATTGTCCTTGACATAGTAGATGACACCGCAGGAGGTGTGGCAACCAGGGGGAGAATAATGATACGTGCGGGTGCACGTGTACCCGTCTTCTTCCCAGGTGAGTTCGCCAGCGTGATACGCCTCCCTGTTGATGCTGTCAAGAAATGCTTGATAGTCAACCATGCTTACACTCCTTCCTTTTCTTTTCTTCTCTCAAAACTCTTAGATTTCTCGCGGTATCGCTGATTTGGTGGCGACCAAAAGAGCACAGCAATGCTCGGTGCAAAATCTTCCAGTTAAATTTTACCACTCAGGGGTTGCAAGAGCACTAAAACAGAGGTGCGATTTTTAGGAAAGTGCAGGTCATTCACTATGGTTGAGCGCAAAAACATGCAGTAGTACTAGAAGTCTGAAAAGGCATTTCATCTGGGGTTATACGATATAACGACCGATGGGGCGCTTATGCCGAGGACAGTATATGATCCAACGGTTTTCGTAAGATGCGCTAGTTGGTTCGATATGCGTCTGCAATCGCGTCGGCAAGCTGATCGCATGCACCCACGATGATTGCGATTTCGTCAGAGCTTGCATCATCGATATGGATGCCGACCGACGCGCTGACCGTGCAATGAAGAAAGCCAGCGAGCTGTTTTGCCATACGTCTTGCGACCTCATCGTCGCGATGGCCGAAGGCGGCAAGCACGCTGACGGTCGCTTGGCGAACGGGGTCGTCTTCTGGCTGGGCGAGCGCCACGGCACCGATATGATGGGAGCTTCCCCCGTACACGGTAATCGCTAAATCGCCCCCGCACTGATTTGCCAACGCGAAGATGGTGCAGCGGTCGAGCGCCTGTACGGAAAACGCTCGGACTTTCGGGCTTGCAGGATTTACGGAGGATGCTGTTTCAAGACCCATGTGACTACCTCTTTCGTCGTGACGGGGAAACGTGCGCTTACGTGGTGGATGATGTCTTATTGTACGTCAAAACGCGAACGGAAAATGCGATAATGAGCAGCAAGAAAGAACATGAAACCACGTATGTTCCAAACACGATGCAACCAGCAGAAAACACAGCCAGAAAGGAATCCCATGAGCGACTCTATCGACAAGAAAGCGTTCCATCAATTCACATACGGACTGTTCCTTTTGACCACGCGCGTGGGCGATCACGATAATGGCTGCATCATCAACACGGCCATCCAGTCCGCCTCCGAGCCTCGGCAGGTGAGTGTATCGTGCATCAAAGGTTCATGCACTCAAGAGATGATTGATGAAGCGGGAGTGTTCTGCGTCTCCGTTCTCGGAGAGGGCACGCCGATGGCGTTCTTCAAGCATTTTGGGATGCAGAGCGGACACGATGTCGACAAGTTCGAACAAAGCGCATCTGCTGAGATCTTAGGCGGCGAGGCTATCCGCTGTGACAGTGGACTTGTGTACGAGCGAAGCGCGAATGCATTCTTCAGCTGCAAGGTCGTGGCACGCGAGGATCTGGGCAGCCACGTGATGTATAACGCCGAGGTCGTGGAGGCGAAGAAGTTAAGCGATGAGCCATCCATCACCTATGACTATTACAGGAACGTGACAAGGAAGCAAGGCGAGAAGGCTCCCGAACCACAAGGGGCGATCGTTGCATGGAAATGCACCGTGTGCGGATATATCTTTGAAGGAGCAGAGCTTCCGAAAGACTTCATATGTCCGTGGTGCAAGCATGGTGCTGAAGATTTCGAGCCTGTGTACGAGGTGGCAAAAGCGTCATCCGAGAACGCCGTTGCGCCCGCGTCTGCGCAAGACGAAGCGGCAATCGAGGCCAAAGATACCGTAGCCAAATGGGTCTGCACCGTATGCGGGTATATCTACGAGGGAGAACAGCCTCCGGAAGCATGTCCTGTCTGCCATGCGCCAGCGAACATGTTCATGCAAGTCGAGGGCGAGCTCGTATTGGCTGCCGAGCATGAATTTGGAGTCTACGCCAAGACTGTCAAGGATAATCCAGACATATCCGACGAGGATAAGCAATACATTCTCGATCAGCTGAAAGCCAATTTCACGGGAGAGTGCTCCGAGGTCGGCATGTATCTGTGCATGGCGCGTATCGCACATCGTGAAGGCTATCCTGAGATCGGAAAGTATTGGGAGAAGGCAGCGTTCGAAGAGGCAGAGCATGCTGCGAAATTCGCGGAGCTTTTAGGTGAAGACCTCGAGCCGAACATGAAGGCAGACACGAAAGGGAACCTTTCGTGGCGCGTCGATTGCGAATATGGCGCAACGCAGGGCAAGACCGATTTTGCGATATGCGCGAAGAAAAACGGACTCGATGCCATTCATGACACTGTGCATGAGATGGCGCGCGACGAGGCGCGTCACGGCAACGCATTGAAGGGTCTGTTGGAGAGGTACTTCGGCTAGGTGAAAAATCACCCACCCACATATGGGCTCCTGTGATATAAGAGTACAAGAAAGCTTTCGAAACCAGTGTTTGAGACCTGGTAAACAAGCACGCAAAAGGAGAGATAGTGCATGGAGCGGCTTGATTTAGGGGCCTTGCGAAGAAAAAGCGATGAGGTATGCGATTCTCTTACCGCCGCACGCGTTGGCAATGTCCATAAGCGCACGGTTTCTCTCAAGAATCAATTGCACAATGACCTGCTTGATTTCGGTGTTTACTTGGCGAGTGCAGACAGTTCCTTGAGTGCCTCCGATGCCGATTTGATTTGCGAGTGCCTCGGCAAGCCGGACAACGAAGCGCTCCGAGGTGTCATTTTGAAGCATAAGGCGCTCGGCGAGAGTTTCGGCATCGCTACGCCGCCGTGCCTAAAATTCGCCGTGCTTTCCGATGTTGGGAAGAAGCTTTCTCCCGATCCCTTCAAGGGACAGGCATCCATGATCCTGTACGACACGTTCAAAGTGTTCGGACAGACGATTCTTGCCAAGCGCGAGCAGGACGTCAGCGATGCGGCAAGCCATCGTTTCACAACGTATACGGTGAACATGGAGAACTACATCAAGAGCATGGCGGTGTGGCATTCGGGTACGCAGAAGATATACAAGATCGAGGAACCGACACGTGAGGACACTCGCACCGAGGAAGAAAAGCAGCAGCGTCTTGAAGAGCTGATCGCACAGCTGAATGCGCTTGTGGGACTTACGGAAGTGAAACAGCAGGTGCAAACGCTGGTCAATTTGATCCAAGTACAGAAGATGCGTTCGGCACTCGACATGAAAACCGCTGATATCAGCAAGCATATGGTGTTCTCAGGCAATCCTGGAACAGGTAAAACCACGGTTGCCCGCATGCTCGGTGAGATCTACTACAATCTGGGCGTTCTTCGGAAAGGCCAGCTTATCGAGGTGGACCGATCTGGACTCGTGCGTGGCTATATCGGCCAGACCGCCACGCAGGTGATGGAAGTCGTCGACCAAGCTCTCGGCGGTATCCTTTTCATCGATGAGGCGTATTCGCTAACCGTGAAGAAAGGCGAAGGCGATTTCGGTCAAGAGGCTGTCGACACGCTGCTCAAGGCCATGGAAGACAACCGCGACGATCTCGTTGTGATCGTAGCGGGCTATACCGAGCTCATGGAGGAGTTCCTGTGCTCTAATCCGGGCTTGCGCTCGCGTTTCAGCAATTTCATCTTCTTCCCGGATTACACAGCCGATGAACTCATCACCATATTGAAGCAGAATCTCGAGCAACGTGAATACAAGCTCTCACCTGCTGCAGAGAAGAAAGCCGTGCGGATGATCCGTGCGCGCGTACGCAACAAACCTGAGAACTTCGCGAACGCGCGCGACATCCGTAACTTCATGGAGCATGCAATCGGCAATCATGCATCGCGTGTGGTGACTCTGTCGGATGCCGCGGGCAACAAGGAGATTCTCGCAACCATCGAGCCCGAGGATCTCGAGCCTTGGGAGTAAGGGTGCAACCCATCAAAAGAGGAATGATGCTATGAGCGACTTAGTGGAAAGCATGGCGCGGCTCAACGACGCGCAACGTGAAGCAGTCAATCATGTTGAAGGGCCCCTGCTGGTTGTTGCGGGTCCCGGAACTGGTAAAACGCAGCTTTTGAGTCTTCGCGCAGCTAACATCCTTGCAACATGCGATGTTCAGCCGTGCAATATCCTGTGCCTTACCTATACCGAAGCAGGCGCCGAAGCCATGCGCAAGCGCCTTATCGAGCTTGTCGGTCGCGATGCATATGGCATCGAGGTGTCCACGTTCCACAGTTTTGCATCATCGGTTCGCTCACGTTACCCTGAGTATTTCAAAAGCAATCCCAACGCGACGCCGGTGAGTAGCCTGCATGCCAAGGAAATCATCGATGGTCTTCTCAAGGACCTTCCCTACGATAGTCCGCTTGCGGGAACGCGCCAAGGCGTTGCCACCAATCTGGCGATCGAGACGTCATTCATTGCCGCCATCAAGCGATCCGGCCTGCTCGTTGACGAGTTCGCGGCCATGATGCGGCAAAACATCGCATTTGCGGACTATCTCGAAAACCAAACGGATGTGTTGAAGTTTTTCGATACCCCGCTGCCGCGCAAGACCGCCGAGAAAGAGGCGTATGTCGCAGCCTTCGAAGAGTTGCTCACTGCGGCACTTTCTCTTGCGCCGATTGAGCTACGCGAGCCTGTTGTCACCACGCCGGGCATGTACGAGCCCTACGCGAAGTGGCTTGCCAAGAAATTGCAAGCCACCGAGCTCATCGATGAAGGTGGTAAGACCACGGGCTTCCAGGAATTGCGCAAGCTCATCGCATATAAAGACGATAACGGCACATATCGCGCTGCGATTCGCAAGGTGAGCCAGAAAGGCCTGGCCGCCATCAAGGTGTATGAGGGCTACCAGAGCAAACTTAAGGAAGAAGGCCTCATTGACTTCGACGATATGGTCATGGACTGCATCCTCGCGATTCGCGAGCATCCCGAGCTGCGTTATCAGCTGCAGGAGCGCTATCGTTTCATCCAGGTTGACGAATTCCAGGACACCAACGGCGCGCAGATGCGCATCGTCGAGCTTTTATGCGAGGGGATTGAGTGTCCAAATGTGATGGCCGTGGGTGATGACGATCAGGCCATCATGCGTTTCCAAGGTGCATCAATCGCGTGCATCAATCAGTTCCAGGACTTGTACCACCCGAAGAATGTGGTGCTCAAAGTCAACTATCGCTCCACGCCCGAAATCGTTAAGCTGGGGCGCGGCGTTGCCGAGCAGGTGGAGAATCGCCTTGCTGCAAGCGCCACAGACAAGGTTATAAGCGCTTTCCGCGATTCATGCGATCAAATCGAGTTCACCGAAACGGTTTTTGCGAGCCAAGAGCTGGAATATCGGGCACTTGCG
This sequence comes from Eggerthellaceae bacterium, assembly GCA_030533105.1. Classification (GTDB taxonomy): domain Bacteria; phylum Actinomycetota; class Coriobacteriia; order Coriobacteriales; family Eggerthellaceae; genus SIG42. The sequence continues at coordinate 18,334 of JAUNJT010000014.1, read as the reverse complement.
CGCGATATTCGTGCTCGCATCGATGCTGGATTCATCGACCAATGCGAGAACCCCGAGGAAGCGATTGCGGTCATTGCGAACAAGCACGCCTTGCTTAAGAGCTTCATCCCGTTCTTGCGCGAACAGAACATTCCCTTTGCGTACAAGGCGACGACGGAATTGTTCGCCATGGAATCCATGCAAACGCTACTGGCGCTCATGCGCTACGTGGCAGCGTATTCGTTGGGACGTCATGCGTTGGCTGAGTCGTATCTTCCGCAGATCATCGCAGCTCCCGAGTTTGGTGGCGAGAGCATCTCGGCAGTTTCGTTCGCCTTGTTCGCCGAGCGCGAGTATCGCAAGAACTGGACGCACGCGATGGCCGAGACGAGCGATGTGCGCATCAGCAAATTGCACGCAACCTTGATGGAATGGTGCGCTCTGGCATCGACGACGAGCGCACGCGACATGCTGTTCCGCATCGCGCAACCATGCATGAGCTATTACGAGCAGATGTCGAAAAGCGAGCCCTTGGCGTTTGCCGAGTTCAACGGCGGCGTGCGGGCGTTGCTTGGTTTCGTCGAAGACGAATGGGGCACACCGCGCACGAAAGGCCGCGCCATGCGCCTTGCCGATGTGATTGAACGACTCAATCGTGCCATGTTGTTCGGCGAAACAATCGATGCGTCGATCGAGCTGGATGCTCCTGGTGCGGTGCGGCTTACGTCGGCGCACAGCTCGAAGGGCCTCGAATTCGATCTCGTATACATGCTCGATGCCGAGGATCACGTGTGGCACTCAGGTGCCTCTTCGGCAGGTTTGTTCGCACCGAACGTTTTCGTTGGCAACGAGCGCGACGACGATGATGTACGCCGCCTCTTGTTCGTAACCGTGACGCGTGCGAAGAGTTATCTGGAACTGTACCGTGCGGGCGGCAATACCTTGCGGGAGCTTTCCGAGAGTATCTCAACCGTCGAGGTTCCCGAAAGCATTGACGATCTTGCATATGCGCTGGCGACTTCATGGGAGGATTCGTATGCGCTCGATACGCCAGAGCTTCAAGCGCTTTTGGCTCCCAATCTGCCTCCGAAGTCACTTTCTGTCAGCGCCCTGAATGCTTTCGTCGATTATCACGAAGACAGTCCGAATTATTGTGCATTTCCGAACAAATACGTACTGCGCCTGCCGGCAAAGCCCGAGATTTTCTTCGAGTTCGGAACACAGGTGCACGAGTACTTCGAGAACTACGTGAATCATGTGATCAAGGCACAGGATATAAGCGTCGAAGAATTAAATGAACAGTATCGAGCATCGATTGCGAACCTCGACTTCGCGGAGGAGGACGTTGCCACGTACCTGCGTCGCTTTGACAGGATTACCGCGCAGTTTGATGCATGGGCTCGTCCTAGGCTTACGGGGCACTTAGCGACAGAAGTAAAGTTGAACGCGTTAGCGGGCGATAATGTACCCCTGTTTGGCGTGTGCGATTTGCTCATCATCGATGATACGGCGCGCACGATTCGCGTCGTGGATTACAAAACAGGATTCAGCTATCCGACGGGAAAGCCCGATCGCAGTTACGAACGTCAGCTGCAGTTCTACCGTCTGCTCATCGAGAATTCAGCAGAGTTTTGCGGCTATCGTGTCATCTCGTGCGAAGATTGGTATGTTGAACCCGAGCGTTCAACCGACCAACCGCGTATGCATGACCCCATCGTTGCATCTGTTAGCGACGAGGACATCGAGTATTTGACGATGCTTATGAATGCCGCATGGCACTGTATCGAGCAAGGTGACTTCAATATCTCGCAATTTACGAACAGCGACCAGAAGGCGTCTGCGGAAAGCGAGCTTTTGGCGATGAGGCGTCCCTCAAAGAAAGATCGCGAGGAAGCATTGCAGCTAGCGTATGAAGCATGGCTGATCGCACGCGATGAATCGCGCGCCTTAGGATGCTAGGTGTTCGAGACGGGGGGGATGCGATGTTCAGGGAGATGCGCAGGAGCAAACAGCAGCTTTCCGAAGCCGAATGCATACGCATTTTGAAAAACGAGTTGCGTGGCGTGCTCTCCGTCTTAGGGGATGACGATTATCCTTATGGTATGCCTTTGAATCACTATTATTCCGAAGAGGACGGGAAACTTTATTTCCACGGTTCCATGCAGGGTCATAAGATCGATGCAATGAAAAAGCACGACAAGGCTTCTTTTTGCGTGTATGACGAGGGATTCCGCAAAGAAGGCGACTGGGCGCTTAGCATCCGCTCGGTCATCGTTTTCGGCAGAATCGAGTTCGTCAACGACCTCGAAACCGTGAGCAAGGTTGCGGATGCTCTAAGTCGGAAATTCACAGATGACGACGATTACATTGCACGCGAAATCAAAAACGCCGGTCCGAGAACGCTTATGTTTGCGCTCGTGCCCGAGCATATAACCGGGAAGATCGTCAACGAATCCTAATAGAACAGCGACACAAGCGAAGCGCTTTTGTGCAGAGCAAAACGCAATCGATCGGCAATGTCTCCTGCAAAAACCTCGTAATATGCGCTATTCAGGTAGAAAAAGGGTGCGATTTGCAAAAACATATGGTTGGCATCGGGTCTCTCTTCTGATACACTAGCAAGGCTGTTCCTGCTTCGGGCTTTTCCTTCATTGGCCCCGAAGCCGTTTTAGTCCAGAGGAGGTGAGCTGATGAAGGCTTATGAACTGTTGTTTTTTGTCTCTCCGTCGATCGACGATGAATCCCGTGCCGCAGTCCTGAAGCGTATCGAGACCACTATCACCGAGAGTGAAGGTGTTGTCGATAACGTTGACTATTGGGGAAAGCGCAAGCTTGCATTCGAGGTCAACGGTCTGACCGAGGGCGATTACACCCTCATCGATTTCCATGCAGATCCTGCGAATATTGCCGAGCTTGATCGTGTTCTGCGTATCAACGATGCTGTAGAGCGCCACATGATCGTCAGGCGCACCGATCGCGATTAATGAACAACCGGCGGTCAGTCCGCCACACATGGAAAGAGGAAATACATGAGCATCAATAGAGTGGTTATCAGCGGTAATCTTACGCGAGATCCTGAGCTGCGTTCCACGGCAAGCGGTATGTCCGTTCTCGGATTCGGCGTTGCGGTGAACGACCGTCGCAAGAACAACCAAACAGGCGAGTGGGAAGACTATCCGAACTTCATCGATTGCACGATGTTCGGCGCTCGCGCTGATGCGTTGTCCCGCATTTTGGTCAAGGGCACCAAGGTTGCCATCGAGGGCAAGCTTCGCTGGAGCCAATGGGAGCGCGACGGCCAGAAGCGTTCTAAGATCGAGGTTATCGTTGATGAGCTGGAAATCCTGACGAGCCGTGATGGTTCGGGTAGCGCATCGAATCGTGGGGCCTATTCCTCAACGACTACTGCTGCACCTGCACCGGTCATTGATGCTAACTCGTCGGTTTACGATGAGGACATCCCGTTTTAACGAAAGAGGTTGAACTATGGCAGATTATTCTAAGCAGCCTCGGCGTAAGTATTGTCAGTTCTGCAAGGAAGACGCAGATTTCGTTGACTACAAAGATACGCAGATGTTGCGCAAGTATGTTACTGATCGTGGCAAAATCAAGCCCCGTCGCGTCACTGGTGCCTGCGTGCAGCACCAGCGCGATATCGCGAACGCTGTGAAGCGCGCTCGCGAAATGGCTTTGATGCCGTATGCAGTGGCCACCATCAGCGGTCGCGGCGATCGCCGTAATCGCGGCTAAGAAAGGGGCTACCAATGAAGGTTATTCTTCTGCAAGAGCTCAGGGGCAAGGGTGGCGAAGGCGACGTTGTCGAGGTAGCGAAAGGCTATGCAAACAACTACCTGTTCCGCAACGGTATCGCCATCCCGGCTACCAAGGGCAATTTGAAGCAGCTTGAGCTGCGCAAGCACAATATCGCCAAGCGTGAGGAAACCCGTTTGGCCAATGCGGAGGCTCTCAAGGAGAAGCTCGAAAGCGCGAGCATCAAGGTGCCGGCGCAGGTGGGCGACGAGGGCCAGCTGTTCGGTTCCGTTACCGCTCCGATGATTGCCGACGCACTCGCTGCCGAGGGAATCGAAATCGACAAGCGCCGCATCGATCTTGCCAAGCCGATCAAGGTTGTTGGCGAGTATCCGGTGTCTGTCGCGCTGTATCGCGACATCAAGGCAACCGTGAACGTTGCCGTTGTCGATCAGAAGACCATCGAAGAGGCTCCCGCCAAGGTCGAGGCAGCAGTTGAGGAAGCTGTCGCTGAGGCAGAGGCCGAAATCGCCGAAGTTGACGAAAAAGTCGAGGCAATGGTTGCTGAGGCTGTCGCCGAGGTCGAGGCTGCTGTTGACGAAATCGTCGCAGAGGTCCAGGCAGAAGCAACTAAGGCTGCCGAGTAGGGTCTTCTTACCGAGCACATGCAAAAGGGCTGCCTAGGCAGCCCTTTTTTCTGGACTGAATCACCTTTCTCGTAAAGCGATTCGTTTACTTCGAGGTGTCGTAGTAATCCCTGAAACGCGTGTATTCCGGATGGAACGCCAATGTAATATCGCGTGAAGGACCATTGCGGTGCTTGGCAACGATAAGTTCTGCCGTACCTAATGCAGGCCTGCCAGCAGACTCGGCTTCGATTTCATCCATGCTGCGGTCGATGAACATGACGATATCGGCATCCTGCTCGATGCTGCCCGATTCGCGCAAATCAGAAAGCATGGGGCGCTTCTTGCCGCGCTTCTCGATTTCACGGGAAAGCTGCGAAAGAGCGATGACGGGCATGTCCATTTCCTTGGCAAGGATCTTCAGGCTTCGGGAAATCTCACCGACTTCAACAGCGCGGTTTCCGTCGCGTCGCGTTGTGGTGGGTTGCATGAGTTGCAGGTAATCGACGATGATCAGGCCACTATCGCATCCGCGCAATTCGCGGCGAGCCTTTGCGCGCAAATCGAAGACCGAGAGCGACGGCGTATCGTCGATAAAGAGATTGATCTTGCTGAGCGTATTGGATGCATCTGCGATGGCACCCCAGTCTGCTTCGGTGATGTTGCCTGCGCGCAACCTGCCTAAGTTGACATGCGCCTCCGAACACAGGATTCTCTGCGCGAGTTGGGAAGCGCTCATCTCAAGCGAGAAGAACGCGACGGTGGTGCCGGCTTTGGCGGCATTGACCGCCACGTTAAGCGCGAAAGCAGACTTGCCGACACCAGGGCGTGCGGCCAAGATGATCAAGTCTCCACCACGTAAGCCATGGAACAGCGCGTCGACGTCTTTGAATCCCGTTGGCACGCCTGCAAGCGAGTTCTTCTGTTCCGCGAGCTTTGCGATCTCCTCGAACGCCTCGGTGAGTAAGACATCCATTTTCGCAAAATCGGATGAGACGCGCTGCTCTGTAACGTTGAACAGTATCTTCTCGGATTCCTCTACGACAACAGCCAAGTCGTCCGGCGCGTCGTACGCGAGGGCATTGATTTGCGTTGAGGCATAGATGAGATCTCGAAGAATCGACGTGCGCTTAACGATGTCTGCGTGAGAGCGCCAGTTCGTGAGAGCGAACGTGTTATCGGCGAGTTCGACGAGATAGGCTTTATCGCCTGCAGCTTCAAGCTGTCCTTTGCCATGCAGATTCTCTGCAAGGGAAATCTGATCGATGGGGATGTGGCGCATGTATAGATCGAGCATGGCGGAGAAGATGATGCGATGTGCAGGCCTGAAGAAATTCTGAGGCTTCAGCTTGGTTGCAACCTCTTCAATTGCCTCTTGGTTGAGCATGCATGCAGCGAGAACGGATTTCTCCGCCTCGATGTTTTGCGGGAGTGACCTGCGATTATCAACGCGCGAAGTATCCTGTGGTGCAAAATCTCCCGTTTGAAAAGGCATGATATCGTTTGCTGACATATATACTTCCCCCAATTCTATCGTATGTAAGCTGTATGGTACCGCATATAAAAGTCCAGTTCACGGCGCATTTTGTGATTTTTTTCGGTGCCGAGGTTTTCAACAGGAAACATCGCTTTTGTATGCGCAATCAACTGGGAATCAAGGGTTTTCCACTTTTTCCACATTTTTGAACAGTTGAAAACTGCCAAATAGCTTTTTGCCGCGAATGGCGTCTAGCGAGCCCGATTGTACAAAATACCTATTCTCAATCGCACAAAACATGGCTCCCATTGGTACAGAAATCCTCCATGGATGCGTTCGTCATAGTACAATGTACATGTAGAAAAATGACATGTAGACGATACGAGTTCTCATGCTGTTACGGAAAGGATATCCATGAACATCTTAGTGCTGGGATCTGGCGGACGTGAACATGCGATTACGTGGGCGCTTGCAAAATCCCCGAATACCGATGAGCTCTATGTAACGCCGGGCAACGGTGGAACATCTGGCATTGCGACCAATATCCCGGGCATTGATATAACCGACGCAGAGGCCGTATTGGGTTTCGCGCGAGATCGGAAGATCGACCTGGTAGTCATTGGTCCGGAAGCTCCGCTTGTCGTTGGAATCGCCGATACGCTTCGCGACGCGGGCATTCCGGTGTTCGGTCCGGGCGCCGCAGGCGCGCTGCTGGAGGGAAGCAAGACCTTCAGCAAGAACTTCATGATCGAGAACAATATTCCCACGGCACGCTTCCAAAGCTTCACGGAGGCTGAGCCAGCGAAGGCATACGTGCTGGAAATGGGCGCTCCTATCGTCATCAAGGCCGATGGTCTTGCCGCAGGTAAAGGAGTTTTCGTTGCTGAAACCGTCGAGGAGGCTCTCGAAGCAATCGATGCCTGCTTTAGCGGGATGTTCGGCGAAGCGGGAAGCGTTGTGGTCGTGGAGGAATGCCTGCAAGGCCCCGAGTGCTCACTGTTGGCTTTCGTTGCCGGCGGCGAAGCGCTCTGCATGGCAACAGCTCAAGATCACAAGCGTGCTTTCGATGGCGATCGCGGTCCTAACACGGGCGGCATGGGCGTGTACAGCCCTGTTCCCATGGTCACGGCCGAACAGCTCGAGACGATGGAGCGTATCATGCGCGAAAGCGCTGCAGCTTCGGCGCGCGAGCCATTCTCTTCCGATTATCGCGGTGTGCTGTACGGAGGCTTCATGCTTACCGAGGATGGTCCGAAGGTCCTCGAGTTCAACGCACGCTTCGGCGACCCGGAGACACAGGTCATCCTGCCGCGTCTTGAGACCGACTTGGTCGATGTCATGATGGCGGTTGCCAAGGGAGATATCTCCGACGTAGAGCTCTCGTGGAGCGACAAATGGGCCGTATGCGTGGTTCTCGCAAGCGCTGGTTATCCAGGCGCATATGAGAAGGGCAAGGTCATTTTGGGCATCGACGAAGCTGAAGCGCTCGAAGACGTCACGGTCTTCCATGCAGGAACTGCGGTCAACAACGATGGCGAACTTGTCACGGCGGGTGGTCGTGTGCTCAACGTTGTCGCCTTAGGCGACACCTTCGAAGAGGCTCGTGAATTGGCATATCGTGCATGCGCGCTCATCAACTTCGAAGGAAAGCAGTTGCGTATGGATATCGGCAAGAAGGCCGCAGACTTCTTTGGAAACGCATAATGCTTTCTGAAAAAGCACTGAGCGCGGTTGTACGCACTTTTACGGATCAGTATCTGAAACTGCATCCGACGGATGAAGGGTTCGTACCCGGTCCTGAGCCGGGACGTACGTATATGCTCTATGCGCATGTACCATTTTGTCAGGTACTGTGCCCGTACTGCTCGTTCAATCGCTTCCCGTATGAACACGACAAAGCGAAACGATATTTCGAGAACCTTCGTCGTGAAATGCGCATGATGAGCGATTTGGGCTTCGATTTCGAGAGTCTTTATATAGGTGGCGGTACGCCGACCATCATGATAGACGAGTTGTGCGAAACAATCGATTTGGCCCGCGAGCTGTTCAGCTTAAAAGAGGTTTCAAGCGAAACCAACCCGAATCATCTGATTCCGAGCTACGTGGAGAAGCTTGAGGGGCGCGTGCAACGTTTGAGCGTGGGCGTGCAGAGCTTCGATGACGGCTTGCTCAAGCAGATGGCCCGTTACGACAAGTACGGCTCGGGCGATGAGATCTTCGAGCGCATCCAGTACGCGACACCTCATTTCACATCGCTTAATGTTGACATGATCTTCAATTTCCCGGCGCAAACTCCTGACATCCTCATTGCAGATGTCGAGCGCATCATCGCAAGCGGCACGAGCCAAACGACGTTCTATCCGCTTATGGCAAGCCCAAGCGTGCAGCAATCCATGGCAAACAGCGTCGGCAAGGTCGATTACACGCGTGAGCAACTGTACTATCAGATCATCTGTGAGCTTCTGACGGGTCAGAACGCGAAGGGCGAGCAAGTCGGACCGCGTTTGTACGAGCACGGCAGTGCATGGACATTCAATCGGCGTGCAAGTGAGTTCAGCGGGGAAGCGGTGAGCGAAGAAGGCGCGCTCGGTGAGGCCATGATCGATGAGTACGTCGTGAACTACGAGGAGTATCCAGCCATCGGCAGCGGCGGCATCACGTATTTGGGCGGCAATTTGTATGTGAATACTTTCAGCGTGAATGATTACAACGCCGATATCGAGGCAGGACATATGTCGCTCATGGGCAAGACCGAATTCAGTCTGCTCGACCGTATGAGGTATAGGTTCATGATGCAGCTGTTCGGACTGCGACTTGATAAGCGCCAGTTCCGTGAGGATTTCGGTGTGGATATCGAAAAAGGTCTACCCATCGAAATGGCTTTCATGCGCCTTGCGGGCGCGTTCGACCATGATGACGAGAACGAGTTGACGCTTACACCGATGGGCCGATATCTGCTCGTTGTGATGATGAGGCAGTTCTTCATCGGCGTGAACAACCTACGCGACCAAGCACGTGCCGCACTGACGGGCGAAGAACGCAAGCTCTTCTTCAGCGAATAACTTGCAACGACCAGGCGCTTATGCTATAGTTCCGTTTTGCGTCTTAGACGCCCAACGGTCAGGTAGCTCAGTTGGTAGAGCAGTGGACTGAAAATCCGCGTGCCGAGGGTTCAAGTCCCCCCCTGACCACCATGAATACTACGCCGCCCTTATCGGACGGCGTTTTTTTCTGCAAAGATACGGATATGTATCGTTTGCTTTGCGTTTAATGGATTAAGGCTCGATTGCAGCTCCCATGTCAAACGCCTTAGCGAGAGTCTCGCTGCCTTCGATGTCGCCAGGTGCCCTCATGCCGCCTGCGAACACGGAGCCAGCGAAGCGGCTTTTCGGGAAGCAGGCAATCCAGCCTTCGACGCCCCCAATAGCCCGTGCATCAACGCCTTCATGTGGTTCCGCAGCAGCTGAAAGGAAATAAACGTCCCTGAACTTGTAATCTTTGACCCACAAGGCGTTCGCGCGGTCGATCATCGTTTTCATCTGGCCGCTCATCTCGAAGTAATAAATCGGTGTTGCCCATACCACGACATCTGCCTCGCCGATTTTATCGGTGATGGCGGGAGCGTCGTCTTTGATCACGCAACTTCCGAGCTTGAAGCAGGCGAAGCAGCCTCTGCAAAACGCGATCTTCTTGTCGGCGAGCCGGATGATTTCCGCGTTATGGCCTGCGGATTTCGCACCATCAGCAAACGCTACGGCAAGTGCGTCCGAATTGCTATTCTTGCGCGGGCTAGTGCTGATCACTATTACGTTCTTCGCCATGATGGTTCCTCCTTAGAGCGAGTTGGCAAAGCGCTCGATATGGCTGTTCACGAAATTGGGCGCATCGGTGTTCGAGTTATGACCCGCATTCGGCACCCACACAAGCGGCAGTTTCTCACCTGCAGCCCACTTACGATTGAAGGCACGTACATCGCCAGCATGGTCCTTCTTACCACAGAGCAGAAGCGCTGGGCAATCGATGTTGTATGCGCGGTCAGCCTCAACGGCATCGGCGAGAATGCGGTATCCATACGCTGCCAAATCGACGTACTCACGCTTGGTGTAGCTATCCATGAACGCCCTCATGAGATTGCGTCCGTAGTCTGTTTCGGATGTGCCCTTAGCACCCCATGGTTTCAGGATCGACCACGGGATCGATGCGTACATGCCCTTCGTGTGGCGTAGGAATTTGACTTCCCACGTGGGGTAATACTTACGCTTGAGCGGGGCGGAATCGATGGAAACGAAGCCGATTGCTCGCCTTGGATACAAGTCGATGAACGCCTGGGACACATAACCGCCCATGGATTGTCCCACCAATACAGGGTGTTCGACTCCTTCGGCATCAAGAATGCCGGACACCATCGAAGCCAAATCGTCCATCGTGAAATCGAGTGGATACGGACGCGATTCGCCATGGGCTGGCGGATCCCATACCAAGCAATTCGCGCGCCCCGAGAAGTACTCCATCTGTTTGTTGAACAGCCGATGGTCGGCCGTTAGACCAGGAAGGAAAACAAGCCATGTCGATGACTCCGCAGTTGCGTCAACCCAATATCGGATGATTCCGCTATCTGTTGCGTATGTCCTTGCCTGCGTCATATCCCTTATTGCGGTCTCCTTAACGATGCTATTTGTGAACGGGCTCGGGCTTTTCGATGTTCGCGAACTTGTCAGGATCGCCTTGCTCGCCGATTTCGGTTGGATCGCCGTGAGCGGTGAAGTCATCATAGCCAGTTGGCTCATCGGAGCCCGGGGCATCGATGAGGTCTTCTTCGCTTATCGCCTTAAAGTCGTGATTATTGAACACGTTCTTGTCGAGCATGCCGCTCAAGCGCGCCATGCATGTGGTCACTGCGGCATCGCCCGTGACGTTGACGGCAGTACGGCCCATGTCGAGCAAACGATCGATGCCCATGATCATGGCGACGCCTTCAGCAGGCAGGCCGACCGACTCGAACACCATGGCCAACATGATGGTACCTACGCCAGGTACGCCAGCCGTACCGATGGATGCCGACACAGCTGTTAGTACGACGGTGAGCAGTGCCGTCATCGAAAGGTCGATGCCGAAAGCTTGCGCGATGAAGATAACCGCGGCGCCCTGCATGATGGCAGTGCCATCCATGTTGATGGTGGCTCCTAACGGAATCGTGAACGAAGCGACCTTCGGATCGACGCCGATTTTCTTCTCGAGGGTTTCCATATTCAGGGGGATGGTTGCGTTCGACGAACTCGTCGAGAAAGCGAACAGCATAACCGGCAGCATCTTACGCAAGAATTGCAGCGGGTTGAGACGCGTGAACAGGAATACGAGCAGCATGTATACGATGAGCAGCTGCACGAACAGGCCCAGATATACGGTACCGATGAACTTGAGCATCGGCAAAATGCCCGTCAAACCCAGATTGGCAAATGTCCGCGCAATCAGGCAGAAGATGCCAATGGGGGCAACTTTCAGGATGAGGCCGATCATGTGCATCATCACAGCGTTGAACTGCGTGAAGAAGCGATTGACGGTTGCAACTTTCTTGCCGAGGCGACCCAGGATGAAACCAAGGACCAATGCGAAGAAGATGATTTGCAACATCGTGCCGCTGTTCATGGCGGAGACGATGTTTGTCGGGATGATGTTGATGAGCATCTGCGCGAAGGTCTGGTCTGTCGAGGTGTTCGACGGTTCGATCTTCACGATGGATGCCATATCGAGGCCAACGCCTGGCTGAATGACCTGCGCAAGCAGAATGGCGATGGTCACGGCGAGAGCCGTGGTGCATAGATACATGAGGATGGTGCCCACGCCTACTTTGCCGAGAAGTTTCGGGTCGCTCATCGATGCGGCGCCGCACACGATCGAGCAGAACACCAGCGGGACGACGAGCATCTGCATCAAGCGGATGAACCACTGGCCGAACACGTAGAACACACCTTCGATGACGTATTCGTCGATGATCGATTTGTCAGGAACCGCTATAGAGCAGATGATGCCGACGATAATACCCGCCGCTAGCGAGATAAGAATCCACGTGGTGAGATTCACGCTTTTCTTAGGTTCTTTCTTTGCGACGATTTCAGCCGCCTGCGCATTCGAGGTGTCAGTCATGATTGTTCCTTTTCCCAAATTGCGGCAATGCCCGAAGATGGCGATTGCCGAAACGAAAAATCAACTTCGTCTATTGTACAACGCTATTGTGCCGTTCGAACAGCATTTGGAAGGAGAGAGTTTGAGCGATGCTTTACAAAACATGCGTCAGATGCGTGGCGCCAGTGGTTTTCCCAACTCGTCAGCAAGGATAGGGAGGAGTTCCTCGAACGTGCCATCAACTGTCTTCTTCTTAAGCTGACACTCCCACAAAACGTGCACCTTCCAACCAGCTTCTTCGAGTGCTTTTTGGTTTTCGGCATCGCGCTCGACGTTCCTTGCGAATTTGATGGTCCAATATTCCACGTTGCTTTTTGGGAGAGGGAGCTTGCAATGCGGGCAGCGATGCCAGAAGCATCCGTTAACCATGATGGCAACTTTCTTGCCTGGCCACGCGATATCCGGGCGGCCGGGTACTTTCCATTGCAAGCGATAACCCACAAGGCCCGCTTCGCGCAGACGCTGGCGCACAAGCAGCTCGGGTTTGGTGTTTGCCCGCTTGTTGCCCTGCATCGCCTTATGTGTTGCTTCAGAAACCATGTTGTATCCTCGCCGTCAACTGAGCTATTACATTACAATACTGTGCAAGCGAAGAAAGGCAATGCAATGCGAAAAGGCACGTTATATGGCGTAAGCGTTGGCCCGGGCGACCCCGAACTTTTGACGAAGAAGGCGATCCGCATCATCCGCGAGGTCGACGTGGTAGCTGTTCCCAATATCGGGCATAAGCGTCAGACAGCGTACGAAATCGCTGCGGAGTACCTTCAGGATAAGGAGTTGCTCGATTGTGCCACGCCAATGACAAAGGATCGCAGTGCGGCTAAAGAGGCTTACGCGTTGATGGCCGATGACTTGTGCGATTTGCTTGAAGCAGGCAAATCGGTAGCATATCTGTGCCTTGGTGATATCAGCGTCTACTCGACTTTCATCTATGTTCACGACATTGTCCGTGCGCGCGGTTATAACACCGACATCATTCCGGGCGTTACCTCATTTTCCGCGGCGGCTGCCAAGTTGGGCATCGCGCTCTGCGAAGGCCCCGAGCGCCTGATCGTGGCACCCGTGTTGGCCTCCGACGTGGACGAGGTCCTCGCATTCCCTGGAAATAAAGTGTTCATGAAATCCGGCAAGGCGCTTTTCGAGTTGCGCGACAAGCTTGATGAATTCGGTCAACTGGAAAATGCGAGCATGGTTGCGAATTGCGGTTTACCTGACGAGAAAGTGTTCGAGCATTTTGCGGACGTTGATAGCGATGACTATTTCTCGGTCGTCATCGTGAAGGAAAACGCACGCTAGGGGTTAGTGAAAAGGACGCGAAAACGACCGCGACGGCATTCGTCGCGGTCGTTTTTCATATCGGCGACGAGCCGATGCGTGTGGCTCGCGCTTTGCTTTCGACGTTAGTTCGAAGCCGGTTCGGGATTAGAAATCGAGACCTTATGGTCGTACCAAGTGCCTTTCGTTCCAATGAGCGCCAAATCGAACTCCTTGTCGAGATACGGTACTGGCACATCGAACGCATATGCTTCTTCGGTATATCCGTCACTGTAGGTGACCTTTTCAGGCTGGCCGACAATCAGCGCTGCACCGCTTTTCTGGGCATCTTCCTTCTTGCCAAGGAAGAGCTTTTCGATGTTCTTCGATGCAAGCACGATATGGGCGGTAATCTGCTTGTCCTTAACGGTCAGCGTGCATTTGCCCTTGAGTGCTTCATTTATATGGAACATCGACGAGTCGGTCTTGAAATCGGCCGTGTAGGTTCCATTCTCGAGTGGACAATCGACGGTGACGTTGCCGCTCTTCGTTCCGCTCGAGCAGGCTGCAAGAGCAACGCATGCAGTCAGCATGAGCACGGCAGCGCATATCGCAAGGATCTTCTTCATGGGTTTCCTCCAAAAAAACGGGGAGCTTCCGACCGTTTCATTTTAGTCGAAAGCTCCCTCGGAATGGCGACAAATACTAGTGAGTCAAAAAGCTATTAGCCAATAGCAGCTGCGGTGTGCGCAACATAGATCTGCTGCACTGCCGGAATCTGGCCGAGACCAGCAATCTGGCAGGTGACATTGTCGGCAGCGAAGTTGCCCTCAGCCGTGAACTGGCTGTACCAGGACTCGTCGTCATCCGGATCAGCCATGTCGTTGTTGGCATGGTCGCCAGCGACGACCATGAGAGGACGAAGGACGACCTTCTCATAACCGGCTTCCTTCACCTTGGCGATGATGGACTCGGCATCGGTGCCCTCAGGCTCGCCCTCGACGGTGCCGATGAAGACGTTCTTGTAGCCAAGCTCGTCCATCTGGGTCTGCATCTGCGTATAGGTGATGTTGGCGGTGTGAGAGGTGCCATGGCCCATGAGCACCAGAGCGGTATCCTCGGGCACAGCGGCATCGGCGACGACGGCCTCAGCAACAGCCTTCTTGTCGGCGTTGATGACGGTGGCGTCAGCGCCCACCTCGCCGAGCAGCGGCTCGGCAAAGGTGATGGTCATCTTGTCGGCGTACTTGTTGATTGCCTCGACAAGCTCATCGTACTCGGCGCCATGCATCAGATGCGTGGGCTGCACGATCAATTGCTTCACGCCATTGGCGACGGCGCGATCCATAGCCTGCTCGACGTTGTCGATGACTTCGCCGTCACGAGCCTGGATGTGATTGATGATGATCTGTGCGGTGAATGCACGACGCACGGACCAATCGGGATATGCTGCAGCGATGGCCTTCTCAATACCACCGATGGTGGCAACGCGGCTGTCGTTGAAGCTGGTACCGAAGCTCACAACGAGGATTTCCTTCTCGCCGATGCCGTCTTGGTTCAGAGGATCGTCAGCAGAGGCATCGCCCGTGTCGCGACCGAAGTAATCAGGATCGGCGTTCTCGCCCTTGACCATTTCCTTCTGCTTGTCGGTGAGCTTGTCCCAAGCATCCTTTGCTGCCTTGCAATCGGCATCGGTGGTTTTGGTGCGCTCTTGTACGTAGATCTTGTCGATGAGTTTTCCAACGTCCTTTGCCTTGGACTCATCGGTTGCACATCCGGCAAGGCAGCAAGCCAAGGCAGCCACCATTGCGACGCATGCGCATGCTAAGAGATACTTCTTCTTCATGGTTCCCCTTCCATAAAAAGCCCGTAAGCTTTCGCCACGGGCCTGAAGTCAACGGGGGACACAGAAGACAAAAGATTGTCGGCAATCCCTCTGTTGGCATCAGACCAGGTTCTCGTGGCCTTACGATACGTCTTGCACTTATAGGCAGGTTTCCTGACTGACAGGGCTCACGAGCCTTCGCCTTCCCACAAAAACTGCAGTGGCTTGAGAAATGCCTGTCGCCGAAGCACTTCTCATGAAAGCTCGCATCCTGATCACAGTAGCGAGTCTGTGCGGGATTCGCACCCGCTTCCCTCTTAGCTTTTCAGGCCGAAGTCCTCAAAACGCCTATAAGCTTCTCGAGTATATCACCGTCTAAGTGGGAAGCAATGGAAGGGGTCCTGATAATCCGTATCAGGACAACAAAATACAATTTCTGCATTTACGGCGTATCTTTATTGGAGCGAGGTCATTTCTTGAATGAGAGCCCAGTGTTCCTTCACAAGGTCGATGCCGTCGGTGCCGCGGTGCGGCTTGGCGCAATCAACGCAGCTTTTCACACCTGATTCCAAATACTTGAAGTCTCCTCCGCAATCTGGGCCGAGCATGTAGAGCGGGCAATAGCAGAACGCACAGTTGAACTCTTCCGGAGAAACGCCTTCATGACACGGGAATTTGTCGCATTCTGTGTTCGAGAAGAACGGATATCGCTTTTCGGTCATCGTATACGCCTTCCTAAACCATCCTGCGAAGATATACGAGTTCGTCATCGCTGACTTCGGGATTTTGCAGGATTTTCTTAACGTCGACGATGAAGTAGCCGAACTCCATGGAATCCTGATACATGTTCTGCGACGTGATCCAAACATGACCTGCCTTCACGGCATCGAAGTTGGCTAAGAACTCGCTTTTCCCGATCATGTCATCGATGGAGTTCATGGTGCTGTCGATGGTCGAGTTGTAGATGAGCACATCAGCGTTTTTGGCCTTCTCGTAGAAATTCTCCATTTGCAATGTCTTGCTGGATGCATTCGAATTCTCATTGACTAAGTCGGAATACACGTACTTTCCGCCTGCGAGCTCGATCATCTTGGGGATGTAATCATCTCCAACGCGTACGCTCACCGCGCCGCTCGTTGTGATGTAGAAGAATGCAACCGTGGGGGTGCTAGCGAGCTTTTCGCCGCTGGTCGCTTCGGCGAACAGTTGCCTCTGCTGCTCGAATGCGGCATTTGCTTCATCTTCATGGTTGGTTATCGCACCGTAAACCTTCACCCATTCAACCCTGCCAAGGGGCTCGCCTTCGTAGCTCGACAAATCGACCATTACGGGAATGCCGCGCGCTTCAAGTGCTTCCTTCACGTCGGGTGTATGGTAGATCATGCCGGATTCGATGGCTAAGTCGCAATTGTTTGAGAGGATGACTTCGTAATCGGGCATGCTGTATTTGCCTGCATAGACGATCTGACCGCCCTCCATACGCTCAACCGCTTCTGGGATGTACCAGTCGGATGCTTTCGTTCCTGTCATCTTGATAGAGTCGAGAGCATCAATCGAGCGGAACATGTCCATGGTCGCTGTCGCGACAAGGTAGATATTCTGCACGGGTTGTTTGATGACGACGATTTCGGAAGAGAGATCGCTCGGTGCCTCTTTGCCTTCGGGGACGATGAGGAACTGTCCTTCTTCGTCGATGGTGATGAGCTTGTATCCGTCCTTGTAATAATCAATCGAGAAGCCAGTGGCGTGCGTTATCTCTGCACTGCTTTCGTGCGTGAGCTCTTTGCTAATGTTCGTTGAATAGCCGGATCCAGAAGATCCGCATCCAGCAAAGAGAAACGCGCACGCTACCAAGCATGCCGCAATTGCGATGGTCAGTATCTTGTTACTCAGGCAGTTCTTCAAGGTTCATCCTTTCGATAAGGCATGATAATCCGTTTTCCTCTAGCTGCTCTTTGCTGAGCGTGCATACTATTGTCGGGCATTCGTCCAGAAGTTCATTGACTCTCGTTATAGCAGCTTCGTCGGCATGGTGGAAGGCAGGAACGCTGACTACCTCGGAGGCAAGAGAGCATGCAACGGGGTAGTCGAGATCGTTCTCGGCGAGTACGCCCGTGGCGAAGGGGATGCCCAAACGCTGGAGCGAACGGAAAAGACGTGTGCCCGTACCATTGCCTGCCATGACGAAGTACTGCGGCTTGCCAGTGATAGCGGGCAGCTCGACGCGACCGAGAACCTCATCGTACGAGCCGACGGTCAGACCGTATAGCTGTTTGATATAACTGCCCGTGAAGATCTCTTCTGGCGGACCGAATCGGTCGACCTTGCCGTCACCGATGCAGGCGATCTTGTCTGAGACTCGTTCTGCCAGATCGATTTCGTGCAATGACATGAGAACGGTCATACCCTTCGTGCGCGCCAAATCTTGCAGGGTCGAGAGAAGTTCGAGCTTGTAACGGATATCCAGAAACGAGGTGGGTTCGTCGAGGATCATGAGCTCAGGCTCCTGGCAGATGGCACGTGCGAGCATGACGCGCTGTCGTTGGCCGTCCGATATGGCCATATAATCGCGATCGCGCAGTTCGGTCACATGGATGAGATCCATAGCCTCGTCTACGATGCGCTGATCATCATCATTGAGGATGCCGAGCGCGCCGGTGTGCGGATAGCGTCCCATGGCGACGACGTCTTCGCACGTCATGAGCTCAGGGTTCGGACGATCGGTCAAAAGGACGGATACCTTTTTCGCGAACTCCTTACGCGGAATCTTGTCGATTGACAAACCATCAAGCTCGATGTCGCCCGAAATGCGCGCCAACTGTCCGATGATGGTCTTTAAGATGGTGGATTTACCTGCGCCGTTCGGTCCAATCAGCGTGACGATCTGGCCTTTCTCAATGGCGATGTTGACGTCCTCGATGATGACCTTTTCGCCGTAGCCTACCGAAAGGGAGGAGGTTTTCAAGAATGCTTGCGACATGGCAACCTCCTACATCCTCGCCTTATGGCGACGGATGAGTACCCAGATGACGACCGGAGCGCCGAACACTGCGGTCACCGTGGAGATGGAGAGCTCCGTCGGGGCGAATGCAATACGCGCGATCAGGTCGCAGAACAGGCAGAACACGCCGCCTCCAAGGAAGCATGCGGGAATCATAAGGATGGGCTTAGAAGTCTTAAACATACCTTTGATCAGCTGCGGGACGGCGATGCCGACGAACGAGATCGGACCTGCGAATG
>JAUNJT010000139.1 GCA_030533105.1 Eggerthellaceae bacterium | reverse complement strand
TGCATCGAGAAGCGCGAAGTCTTAAGTTCGAATGATTCCATGTCATGTCCTTTCACACGCAAGAAAACCGTGCTCACATCGGGTTTTTTTTAAAACGATTGCATGTTCTGCAAAGGGTTTTTATGTAGCGATTTGCTATGCATCCGATAATTTGCGTAAGCTCATACTATAATCATTGGGCATTTTGTTGAGTCAGGCAACTATAAGGATTATCCGTACAGCTGCGGGCGCGAGTATTTGGGTCGGCCCACAGCTTGTTATGCAGGTGGGCAATTGACGCGTTCCGGCTTATCCGATCAGAGCTCTACATCCTCTCATCGCATCCGTTCGATCGATGTGATATCGATCATGCTTGCGCTCTCCTGCATTGTCATGGGAGTTTTCCTCTATACGCTTTCCAATACGCGCTCTGCCTTGGCCATGCCTCTCCTAGGCGCCCTTTTCGTCGTGCTCGCCTGGGCATGGTATCGCTTCCGCGGCGTCACCGACGCATCCGTTGAGCGGGGATTGTTCCCGATCGCCCTCATTTGCTTGGCGCTGATGTATGGGCTCGTGTTCCCTCCGGAGTCGGTTCCCGATGGAGCCTATCACTACAAGGTCTCATACTATTGCGCAAACCTCATCGAGCATTCTGATAACCCTCACCTGATCAGGGCGGAAGATGAGGAGCTCTTGCGGGTTGCCGATGGCGTGCCCATCATCGTCGACAAGAGCAGCATCGCCCCCATAAAGCACAACCTCTCTGCATTCGATGCGAATGGGGAACTGATCTAAAACGATGACTACAGCGCCTTCGTCGATCAGCTGAATATCACGTGGACCTTCATCCAACAGAAGCTCGCTCCCGCGCTCGGCGTCCTTCTCGGGAAGGTGATCGGGCTCAACGCTTTCTGGGTATACACCTTGGGAATGGTATTCAACCTGTTCTACGGGGCTGTTCTCATCATCCTTTCCGTGAGGATCACCCCAGTCGGGAAGAAGATCTTCATGGCCATCGCCTTGCTTCCCATGACCCTGCATCTGCTCGGGTCCCACTCCTATGATGTCGGAACGCTGGGACTCGCTTTTCTGCTTACGGCATTGTTGCTGCGCGCGATGCGCCGCGAGGAGAAGATAACCGTCAAAGAGCTGTTGTGCATCGGCATCGTGGGCTGCTTGCTCGCCCCGTGCAAGACCGTGTATTCGCTCATCATCTTCCTTGCAGCTTTGATACCTGCGTCTCGCTTTGCTTCGAAGGGACGGGCGATCGCGGTCAAGGTGGTCATCATCGCGCTTCCGTTCGTGGTTATTGCCCTGCTTCAGCTGCCGGGTATCCTGACCATGCTCGGCATCACGTCCTCGGCGGCGCAGGCGGCTGAGGCGTCGGGCGGGGGAGATGTCGTACAGACCTATGTGCTCGGCGACCTCATTGCCGATCCGGGCCTTGCTGTGAGCCTATTCATCAACACCTTCTTCGTAAAGGGCTGGGAGTATCTGCTCACGTTCGTCGGCTCCGCCTTAGGTTGGCTCCAAGGCAATCTGATCGCTCCAGAGTATTTCACGCTCATGTTGCTCTGCCTTCTCGGGCTTTCGATCGCGCGGTCTCCAGAGGACAAAGGGGTCCTTCCGCCGAAGGCGCGCGTTTTGCTGTTCGTCGTATTCGCCATCGCGATGCTCGCCATCATGCTCGCATTGTGCCTCGACCATACGCCGAACACATACGATTACATCGAGGGTGTCCAGGGCCGTTATTTCCTGCAAATCGCGCCGTTGCTTTTGATTGCGTTGCGCGGCAGTGCATTCTGCGTCAGCAGGCGGATGACCTTTACGCTCATCATCTCGTTCATCGCCTTGAACGCCACCTATATCGGCTTCATTTTCACGAGGCTCCTCTAAGGTTTCTCAGACTGTCTGAGGCCTTTCTTCTGGGCGGGAATACACGGCGTACCGTCCATTCCGGCGTCCAGTATCTCTGGTGGTTGCATCACCCTGTTTTCTTGCGCCATTACCGTCCGTTGCGCCAGTTCATCGGTATTATTCTGGTACAATGGCTCTGTAAGTGTCCGCACCCAATCCACGCCAGAAACATGAACGAACACCTACTCGGGGAAAACGTTTAGGCAAGCGCCATCATGAACTCGTATTTCTCCTTAGCTTTCAATCTCATCTTGTTGCCATGCACGATAATCGTGTATTGCCTTGCACCCCGCAAAGCGCGTTTCGCCGTTCTGCTTGCTGCCAGCTATGTGTTCTTCTGGTGCTTAAGCGGCGCGCTCATCGCATTCATCCTCATTTCGACTGCCGTCGTCTATGCATGCGGACGTCAGATGGCTTTTTACTTACGTGTGCGCGACGATCTGCTCGCTGAGGCATCATCGGGCAAGCGGCAGATCAAGAAGGATTGCAAGTGCCATATGCGCAATGTGCTCATCATCGGTGCCATTCTGAATTTCGGGATGCTCATCGTCCTGAAATACCTCGGCTTCTTCAGCGCTGCGGCAGGCTCGCTGTTCTCTCTTATCGGCTTCGAGGTCCCTGAGATCGCGGCAACGATAGGGGTGCCCATAGGCATCTCGTTCTATACGCTGATGGCCGTGTCGTATCTCGTCGATGTCTATCGCGAAACCGTGGAAGCAGATTTCAATATCGGTCATGTTGCGTTGTTCCTGGCCTTTTTCCCGCAGATCATGGAAGGTCCCATCTGTCGTTATGGGCAGACCGCGAAAGCGCTTGTCGCGGGCGATCCCGTCAAACTCGGCAACATCTACCGTGGCGTGCTTCGGATCCTGTACGGCATGGCGAAGAAGATTGTCGTGGCAGACAGGTTGAATGCATTCGTCGACCATGTTTTCAGCGATTACACCTCCTTCGACGGCGGCATCATCGCCCTTGCAGCCATCCTGTACACCATAGAGCTGTACTGCGACTTCTCCGGCACCATGGATATCGCGGTCG
>JAUNJT010000138.1 GCA_030533105.1 Eggerthellaceae bacterium | reverse complement strand
TTGATGACAAGCTCGCCCGCTCCGCGGGAAACCCCCTCGCAACTCCATTGGAGCGCATCGCGGCCCGTATCGGTACGGCCGCCTGTCGAGAACACATGGAAGCCATCGCCCACACGCGCGATGTCGGCGGAGAGCACGACGCACTGATCGCCGTAGCGCTTGGCAGCCTCATCGATGAGGTCTGGGTTGGCCAGCGCTCCCGAATTCACGCTCACCTTATCGGCTCCACATGAAAGCACCCGCTCGAAATCATCGACGGATTTGATGCCACCGCCGACCGTGAGCGGGATGAACACGCTCGAAGCAACTTCGGTGAGGGCATCGGTGAACAGGGCGCGCTCCTCGAACGAAGCGATGATGTCATAGAACACCAGCTCGTCAGCCCCCTGCTCGTTATAGAACCGTGCAAGCTCCACGGGCGAGGAGACATCTTGGAGCCCTTGGAAGTTCGTACCCTTGACGACGCGCCCATGACGCACGTCCAAGCATGGGATGATGCGCTTTGCTAGCATGCCGCCACCTCTCCCCTCGCGACCGCGATGGCCTCGCTCAAATCAATGTATCCCTCATAATAGGCCTTGCCCACGATAGCGGCATACAGGCCCATATCGCGCAAAGCCTCGATATCGGCGATGGATGACACGCCGCCCGATGCGACGATATCCATGCCGAAGCTTTTCGCGAGATGCGCATACAGCTCGCGATTCGCACCCGCCAGCATACCGTCCTTGGAGATATCGGTGCAGATAATCGTACGCACCCCGATTCCCTCAAGCTTTTCGCAGAACGCATCGGCGCTAAGGCCCGTGCTCTCGGTCCAACCCTTGATGGCTACCATGCCATCAAGCAAATCCACACCGACGGCGATTCTCTCTCCATAGGTGGAGACTGCCTCATTAAGGAAAGCGGGGTCTTTGACAGCCGCTGTGCCTAGGATCACGCGACCAACGCCGGCCTTCAGATATGCCGCTACGACCTCCATGGAACGGATTCCACCGCCGACCTCGGTGAAAAGGCCCGACTCCTGGGCGATAGCGCGGATCGTATCAAGATTCGGCGTCTCGCCGCTTTTGGCGCCTTCCAGATCCACCATATGCAAGCACGTAGCACCTGCATCAGCGAACGCACGGGCGAACTCGACAGGATTATCGCTATAGACGGTCTTTCGCGCGTAATCGCCTTTGATAAGCCGCACCGCGCAACCGTCGATGATATCGATTGCCGGGAAGATCAGCATAATGCTTTAAGCCTCCTTCACGAGATTGCAGAATGAGGTGAGGATCGCTAGCCCCACCTGTCCGCTCTTCTCGGGATGGAACTGGCAACCGAACACGTTATCTTTCTGCACGGCCGCCGTGACGGGCACGTCGTAATCGGTTAACGCGATCGTATGCGCCACGCAATCGGTCGCGTAGAACGAGTGCACGAAATACACGTAGGCACCTTCGCCTACCTCGGAGAGCAAGGGGCCGCCTGGCTCATCCAAGCCCTTCTCGCACACACCTTCGCCGCTTACGAGATGAAGAGCATTCCATCCGATATGGGGAACGAGCGTGTCGGGCTCGACAACTTCCTTGAGAGAGCGCACCTCACCGGGGATGAGACCGAGTCCTTCATGCTCGCCATATTCGTAGCTTTTATCGAACAGCATCTGCATGCCGAGGCAGATGCCGAGCAAGGGCTTGCCCTCTGCGGCGATCTCGCATACGACCTTATCGAGCCCGGTCTTACGCAGCGCATCAATGGCATCGCCGAATGCGCCCACGCCGGGCAACACGACCGCATCGGCCGCTCGTAGAACCTCAGGGTCACTCGTCACGCATACGTTTTTACCAATGGCAGAAAACGAGCATGTGAGCGAGAACAGGTTCCCCACACCATAATCGACGATGGCTACGTTCATTACAGACTCCCCTTCGATGAGGGCACGACACCCGCTTCAGCAGCCTTCTCATCAACCGCGACAGCTTGACGCAGAGCGCGTGCGATGCACTTGAACGCGCACTCGATGATGTGATGCGAATTCGTTCCCGCCAATTGCTGGATGTGCAGCGTGATGTTCGCATTGCGCACGAATCCGAGCCAGAACTCCTCCACAAGTTCGGTGTCGAAGGTACCGACTTTCTCCGCAGGGATGAAAAGCCCATACGCTAAAAGGTCACGACCTGAGATATCGACTGCAGACAGGATAACCGGCTCTTCCTTGCCGCCATCCGCCTCCTCTTCCGCCTTCTCAACAGCCTCGCGGATGGCGATTTCGCTCATGCAAAGCGCCTCATCCATCGGAAGGATCATAAATCCATAGCGTGCGATGCCCGCCTTGTTGCCGACAGCTTGGGAGAACGCCTTACCAAGGCAGATGGCGATGTCTTCGGTGGAGTGGTGATCATCCACATAGGTATCGCCTACGCATTTGACATCCAGATCGAAATTGCCATGCACGGCGAGAAGCGTCAGCATGTGATCGAGGAAACCGATGCCCGTGTCGATGCTCGCCTTACCCGAGCCGTCGAGGTTAAGCGTTAGAGCGATGTCGGTTTCTGCGGTGGTGCGTTTGATTTCAGCGATTCGATTCACGAAACAACTCCTTCCTTGGCCTAGCCAAGCAAATCCTCAAGCGTATCGAGCAGGATCTGCATCTGCTCGAGTGTGCCTATCGATATGCGATTGTAATCGCAGATGCGCTCTGCATCAAAGTGACGCACGAGTATTCCCCGCTCCTTCAACGCAAGATACAGCTCGCCTCCTGCCATCTTCGGCGTACGAGCGAACACGAAGTTGGCATATGAATCGGGCATCTCGAAACCTAATGCCTTAAGCCCATCTACCGTGGACGCACGGGTTTCGGCGATGGCAGTGCAGTTATCGCGGAACGCATCATCGTCTGCAAGCGAACCTAAGCCGTATGCGACAGTCGCATTGTTCACGTTATAGG
>JAUNJT010000137.1 GCA_030533105.1 Eggerthellaceae bacterium | reverse complement strand
AAAGGATACGTTAATGGGTCGCGATCTCGTGTGTGGGTTTGTCGAGACGGCAAACTTTTGCGTATTCATATTCTTCGTCGTTTGCGCTAAGCGGACAGGAGGGGAAAGGGCATGATTTACAGGGATTTTCAAGGCAAGAGCCTCTCCGTTCTCGGATTCGGCGCGATGAGATTGCCGGTAATCGATGGCGACGATGCCGTCATCGATGAGAAGGCCGCGCTCGAGATGGTCGATATCGCCATGGAGGGCGGCATCAACTACTACGATACGGCATGGGGATACCACGGGGAGAATTCCGAACTGGTCATAGGGAAGGGCCTCTCGAAATATCCGCGGGAGAGCTTCTATGTCGCGACGAAATTCCCCGGCTATGACTCGGATAATTGGGACAAGGTGGAAGAGATCTTCGAGCGCCAGCTGGAGAAGCTAGGCGTGGAGTACTTCGACTTCTATCTGTTCCACAACGTCTGCGAGATGAATATCGATGCGTATCTGGATGATGAGAAATACGGCATCTACAGCTATCTGATGGAGCAGAAGAGAAACGGGCGCATCAAGCATCTGGGCTTCTCGTGCCACGGTTCGATGGATGTCTTCACACGTTTCTTGGATGCCTATGGGGATGACATGGAGTTCTGCCAACTCCAGCTCAATTACCTGGACTGGACCTTCCAAGAGGGGAAGGAGAAGGTGGAGATCCTCGATGCGCGCGGCATCCCGGTCTGGGTCATGGAACCTTTACGCGGCGGTTCTCTTTGCAAGCTTCCCGCCGAATACGCGAAAGAGCTTTCCGCACTCCGCCCGGATGAGACGTTGCCCGCATGGGCGTTTAAATTCCTTGAGAGCATCCCTTCTGTAACGGTGATCCTTTCCGGCATGTCCAACCGAGAGCAGCTTGAGGACAACCTGCGTATCTTCGATAAGGAGGAAAGGCTTTCCGATGAGGAGATGGCCGCGCTTGATAGCATCGCGGAGAGGATGACATCTGTAGGTACGGTCCCGTGCACAGCCTGCCATTACTGCGTCAGCTATTGCCCGCAAGAGCTCGATATCCCTGCGCTTATCGCTTTGTATAACGAGCATGCATTCTCGGAAGGCGGCTTTATCGCTCCTATGGCGCTTTCCGCATTACCGGAGGACAAGCAGCCATCCGCCTGCCTGCATTGCGGAAGCTGCGAGGCGGTTTGCCCGCAGCAGATCGAGATCTCCCAGGTGATGGAAGACTTCGTGGCGATTCTCTAAGGACCTAAGGATTAATCCAGGGAGAATTCTTCATATTCTTTAATCATGTGGCGCATGCTTTAAACATCATGCGCCACATCGTATTTCGTTGTGCTAGTCTTTCAATGGCTTAAATCATTGCAGGAAAAAGGAGCAAATCATGCCGCTGCTCGGTGTATCCGTCATCACGCTTGCCGTTCTCTACGGTCTGCTCGCAGTCATCTTGGTCGTCGTTGCCATCGCAGTCGAGGCGCCGCTTTGGATCGCCTTCGCCATCGTCATCGTCGTCATCGTGGTGCAGTTCCTCATCGCGCCATGGCTGACGGATTTGATGCAGAAGTGGTTCTATAAAACCAACTTCGATATGAAGTTCCCATCTTATTTAGAGAAATTCATACGTGAAACCTGCGATGAGCATGGCGTGAAGTATCCCAAGATGGGATTCATCGACGATGGTGCCCCCAATGCGTTCACCTATGGCCGTACGAAAAGAGATGCGCGCATCGTGTTGACGCGCGGCATCTTCGAGTTGCTTGACGAGGAGGAGGTCAAGGCCGTCGTCGCGCATGAGATCGGTCACATCGTACACTACGACATGGCCATTATGACCATGGTGCAGATCGTCCCGATGGTCATGTACATGGTTTATTCAGCGCTCTCGCGAACGTCATCGAGCTCATCCAGTAAAAACGATTACACGGGAATCGTCGCGTTAGTCGCATATGTCTTCTATATCGTTTGCCAGTACATCATCCTCTGGCTCTCGCGCGTGCGCGAGTACTATGCTGATGAGTTCTCGGCCGAGGTCACGCATGCACCGAATGCGCTCGCAAGCGCACTCGTTAACATCGGGTTCGGGCTTTCCACGCGAGAGAAGGACGACAAGGCCGTCGGTTCCGCTTCCGGTGAATCGACGCTGGGCATCTTCGATGCGAAGAATTCCAAGAGCATGGTCGTCAGCTGCTACAACGATGGCAAGATCTATTCAAGCCGCATCAAGGGCGCCATGAAATGGGAGCTTTGGAACACCTGGGCGTTCTGGTACGAGCTTGCATCCACGCATCCTCTGATCTCCAAGCGCATCTTCCGCTTGGGCAAGATGGCGCTTGAGAACGGTCAGGAGCCGTTCGTGAACTTCGATTTGAAGAAGCCCGAGTCGTATGTGGATGATTTCCTGCGCGAGTTCGCGATCTCCATCCTGCCATGGGTAGGCGCCATCGCCGCAGGCATCGTCTCCTACCTCTATTTCGATCCGTATTCCGTGGAGATCGAGCTGTACTTCGCACGGCTCATAGGCATCGTCTTCGCTGTCGGAACCGCGCTTTCCATTCTCAAATACCTGTTCACGCATCCGAGGAGAAGCTACTTCGAGGCGAATACGGCAGGACTTCTCTCCGAGGTCAAGGTCTCCATGATAAGAAGCATCCCCGCCCAGCTCACCGGTACGATTATCGGCCGTGGCAATCCGGGCTGCATCTTCAACGAGGATTTCGTAATCCGCGATGAGACGGGCATCATGTTTTTGGACTACAACCAGCCGCTTTGGATCATCAACAAGGTGTTCGCTCTGTTCAAGTCGCCGCAGTATTTCAATAAGAAGGTGACCGTATACGGTTGGTATCGTCGCAACATCGTGCCGTTCTTCGAGCTCTACAGCATGGAGATCGATGGCCAGGTGAAGAAGTGCTACAGCTACGGCTTCGGATGGGCGTGGAGGATCATCCTTCTGG
>JAUNJT010000136.1 GCA_030533105.1 Eggerthellaceae bacterium | reverse complement strand
TGACCCTCCCGGAACTTATCCCGGGGAACGATCTCGGCACCCTTCAACTCATATTCCACACCATCGACCTGAAAGCGCACGATGGGATAGTAGACGGTGACATAATGCACTTTCAGGGGTTTTCTTTGTCGATAGCGATGCCGCTCCTCGGCAAAGCCCATGATAACGCCTGTCGTGCGGGTTCGCTCAGCCTCCTCCCGCCCGAGCCACTTGCGCCGGTCTCCCAAGGATTCGATCAACCCGAAGAGCCCGGCCAGCGCAAAGATAGCCAGAGTAATGATCATGGCTTGCAGGGTTGAGCTCATGGCATCACCACTTCCCCATTATTTTGATCCTGCCGCCGAGCGGCACCACCAGCTTCCCCTCTTTTCCAAAGCATGGGCACGTGCCCTCCTTCACATCGCGGTGAGCCATATGGACGCCGTACCGCCCATCAAAGCACCGTCGGCATATGGGGCCGCCGTACTCCAGATGCGTTTTCTGCATTTTCATGGAGAGTGGTTACCGCTTTTTGGAGGAGGTGTGGACAATATTACTTCTTACTCGGCATCACGCACGAATAGTATTCCACGTCGTCCACATCCCGGATTTCGCCGTCGTCAAACACGATTTTTGAAATACCGACCCACACGGTATCGACGCTGTACCAGTTGCCCAGATTGAAGCTGTTGGACCAGGCGGTTTCTCCCGGCTTGACCCGCACGGTATTCGTCATCGTATAGACCACGCCGTTATCGAGCTTGTCGCCCCACACGTTCGTGGTATAGCATTGCAGCTCGAAGCCGCGGATCGCCCGGGTTTTGGAGGTGTTGATGACCTGGACCTTGAAGAAGAACGTGTTTACGCTGCGGACGGGATCATAATTGGACTTTGCCCCGATCACCAGCGGGATCCAGGCCTCGGAATAGGCCTTTGCGCTGGAGGAGAACAGCCTGGCCTGCATCTCGGGGGTCGCGTTGCCGCCGTCCGTCCCGATGCCGTTCTGTTCGCAGAACGTCCGCACGGCGGCGACGGTCTTCTTGCCGTAGGAGCCGTCCGCCTTGTCGTTGAGGTAACCCAGGTCGATCAGGCGCTGCTGGAGTTCGCGCACGGCCTGCCCCTTGCTGCCCTGCTTGATGGTTTTGTAGTCAGAGGCGGTTTTCACCGGCGGGTTCGTCGGCTTCGCCTCGGGCTTGAAGTCATCGGGCACGTTCCGGATTCCCTCTAAACTATCCAGATCCACGGTGATGTCCTGCGTGTAGAGCCTTTTGAAATCGTCGTCCTTCAAAACGACGGAAATATCCACCTTCCGGGCGTTTGCGATCGCCTTCAGGCCGGAGGTTCCCGTCCCATAATCCGGATGGATCAGCATGTAGTCCGACGTATCCTCGCCGCTGTCGTAGCACGGCTTCGCCTTGCCGATGTCCGTACTGTGCACGTTCTCATTGCCGTCGATCGTGATCTTGCTCACATCCACCCGGATGGTCTGGTCCGTGGTGTTCAGTATGCGGAAGTACAGGTCCATGGTGACGTGATCGCTGCTGTAGGCGTTGATCTGATAGCGCACGGGCTTGATGAACAGGCCGTTCCATTCCAGTATGGCGCCGTCGAGAGACTCCGCCACGGGGATCGGGGTCGGTTCGGCGGTGGGCTCCGGCGTGGCCGTCGGTGCTTCCGTAACCACGGGCGTGGGCTCGGCCTCCACGGCAGGCGCGTTTTGAGAGGAAACGGGCACCAGCGTGAACATGTGGCCGTTCTTGCCCTTTGCATAGACAACGTTATAGCCGTTCATGGGGTAGACCGCCTTGCTGTCGCTCCCGTCGGCGGCGTCGGACATCCAGTTCAGCAGCGCCTCGAAGTCGTTCCCTTTGCTGTCGAGCTCGGAGAGGACGATGGCGAAGGTCGCGCCGAGCGACAGCAATTCCGACCTGTCCACGTCGTTGGCCATGGCGAGGCCCAGCGTGGTGGCCTTTTTGTCCACAGCTGGCTGGCCGTCCTCAAAGTAGGCGTTTATCTCCACCCGGCCATCGCTGTTGCTGAGGAACAGCACGTTGTCCACGATATCGGCCTTGGTCAGCTTGTAATCCTCGGCCATCGTCTCCGGATTGGGCGCGCCGAGCATATCCAACGTCTGGCTGAGCAAGCCGTTGAAATACATGGCGACGGTTTGGGGGATGAAGCTGTCAGGGAGAGTAGATGATTCGACACTGGGAATATCGACCACGGGAGCGGGCGTATCGACCGCGGGGGTGGAGGTGGCCTCGACCGGCGCGGCGCCGGATGCCATCGTCAGGACGTCATCGCCGTTTTTCCGTTCATAGGAAAGGTAATAGCCGTCCAGTGAAAGACTGTCGCCGCCGCCCGTCAGCCACGACACCAGGTCTTCATAGGCCACGGCGGCGTCGGAATCCGCGATGCTTCCGAGAAACGCCATCTTCAAAGCGGTGGCATCGAAGGCGTTGACGCCGCTGCCGATCGTGAGCGTCATCCGGGTGGCGGTTGAAGTGGGGCCGGCATTCGCATCCAGCACCACCGTGCCGTCGTCATTCGAGAAGCGCATGGAATTTCCGCCCATCTCAGGATTGCTCAGCAGGTATTTCGCCGTCGCGCCCGCGGGATCGGCGTTCCCCAGCGTCTTGAGCAAGTCGGGCAGCCGGGTGTTGAAGCCGATCATCATCGTGGTGGGCACGAAACAGTCCGGGAGGTTGGAAGCCATGGCAGGCAGGGGCAGCATCATCAAAAGGGATAGGACGATCATCAGAGACAGCGCTCGTTTCTTCATGGGGTATAACCTCCTTTGTGTTCTGCGATCAGTTTCCATGATTATTATTATCGGTTCCTGATATCATTCAATGGGTTTCACCTTTGTCCTCCTCGTGTGAATATACCTCTCGTCTCAACGTGGACGCAGTTGACCGGAATACTGGCAACGGAGAGTGATCGATCAGTTCGGGTACAGCTGTGTGCTGCCGCCGGGCTGAGCAAAGGCGCTGTCTGA
>JAUNJT010000013.1 GCA_030533105.1 Eggerthellaceae bacterium | reverse complement strand
GCAATGATGCCGAAACGACTCACCTGCTCATCAGGCACAGGAATGACCGCGATGACGCTTGCGCCGCCGTGCTCGTCAGACACGCGCTGCATTGCTGGAAGCATCTCGTTGCCAGGCACGATGACATCGCCAAGAAGAACATAGAATGCCCCACCTTCTGTCTTCTCATGCGCACAGTAAATCGCATGGCCGAGACCGAGTGCCTCTTCCTGATATACGTAGCTCACGTTGTAATTGCCGACTTTCTCCACTGCGTCGGCATATGCATCCTTGCCGCGTGCGCGCAGCAAGGCGACGAGATCTGGATCGGGTGAGAAATGGTCTTCGATGGCCTTCTTCTCGTGGCTGTTGATGATAACGACCTCATCGGCCGCGCTGGCAAGACCTTCCTCTACCACGTACTGGATGACTGGCCTGTCAACGACAAGGAGCATCTCCTTAGGCTGGGCCTTCGTGGCCGGAAGAAAGCGGGTACCCAGACCCGCAGCGGGAATCAATGCCTTCATGCGCGCATCTCCTTTTGTTGCGAAAAACACTCACGGGATAGTGTATCACGCCTGCGAAGCGAATCAGGGAATGGCAGGATGAGGGGAAGCTACAGGCGTGCGTCGATAACGGCGATTTCGGGAGTAGAGCCCACGCGCATCGGAGTGCCCCAATAATCCACTCCAGAGGTGACGATGAGGAAGGGGCTGTTCGCATCGTGTTGGTAGAGCCCATAATCGCAGACGTACATGGCATCCGTCACGAGCGTGAGCGGGAACACCTGACCATCATGCGTATGCCCGCTGACAACCAAGGACACATCGGAAGCGTATTCGTCTATATGGATGGGATTGTGGTCGATGACGATGATGGGCAAATCCTGGGTTCCCATGCGGTCGACGATTGCATCATAGGTTCCGCGACGGAGCCCATCGCCATACGAGATCACATTACCATCCTCCCTGCCGACGATGATGCATGTATCATCGACAACAGCGAAGTCCTCACGCAACAGCGTCACATTCCCCTGCTTAAGCACCTCGAGCGTCTCATCGAACCCGTAACCGCCATCATGATTGCCCAAACAGGCGAACACGCCTTTCGGGGCATTGATCGCCCGCAAATTCTCGGCAACAGTTTCGGGGGAATCGATGGTAAGAATACTGCCATTGAATACGTCTCCCGCAATTAAGACCATGTCAGGATCTTGCGCATTGATCATTTCAACGATACGCGGAAGGCGCGCCTCAGTTCCTTGCGCGCCGAGATGCGTATCGGCAATAAGAACGATGCGCATCGGTTCAACGCCCGTTTGGTCCTGCGCGGCATCTATTAGATTCGTTTCGGTCGCATTCGATGAGAGATCGACCTCATAGGAAACAACGCGCGGATTATCAGCATTTAAGAAGCCATAGATTGAAATGCACGCGGTCAGGCAGACGACCACCCAGCCTGAAACGAACCTCACCCGCTTCCATTTCTCCTTTTCGGGCCGCGTAATCAGGCGTGCGACGAGAAGAATCACGTCGATGAGCACCACACTCAAAGACAGGTAAAGGAAGATTCCCAGCCAATAAGCCCCTATCGTGCGGCCGATTGCCGCCCATGTTCCATCGAAGGTGAAGATCAGGAAGAAGATGGACAACGTCAATGCCGCATACACCACGACCGCAAGCACGCGGACTGCAGGATGCGTCCATGTCGAAAGCCACGAAACGAGGCGCACCGCGATATAGACGATGAACGCGAAGAGCAGGATCATTATGATGCCGAAAATACCGATGGGAGGCTCCTTTCAGAATCGCCCGCCCATTCTATCACGTACGAAAAACTTCTAACGCGGTTTATCGGACAGCTCCCGGTTCACAACGCCATCGCCGAGTTTCTCTACGCGGATCTCATCGCCCGCAGCTACCTTCCCTGGTTCGACGACCCAGCCGAAGATACCCTCACGCGGGAAGATGCAATCCCCCGCCAAGTAGTAGATCGCGCAGCGCGTATGGCAGATCTTGCCTATCTGCGAGATCTCGACGAGCGCCTCGCCAACGCGAACCAAGGTGCCCAGAGGCATTTCCTTGATGTTGATGCCGCTCGTCGTGACGTTCTCCGCGAAATCGCCGTACCACACATCGAGACCATGCTCACGTGCAACTTGTATGGACTCCTCAGCTAAAAACGACACCTGCCGATGCCAGTCACCTGCATGTGCGTCTTCAGCTACGCCATAATCAGCGACAAGCGTGATGAAACCCTCCTTTGCGGGAGCTTTCCGCATGCCCTTCTTCGGGGAGATGTTCACCGACTTCACAATGCCCGTATCGCCTAAGGAAGGGGCCGGACCCTGATCTGAGATCATGAGCGGATTGTCAATACCCAGATCCTCGGCCAAAGCTTTCGCGGTTTCGTTGATGATGATTTGTTCGTCCGTGCGGACAGAAGCCTCTTTGCTCATCCGTTGCACCTTTCTTCTTAAGGTCGACGCAATGGCTGCCACCTCATTGCGCCCGGTGCAAGGATATTCTTCCTGCGCTCCGCTGCACGACGGATAGGTCTCGAAGGACACGCAGGCAACACTTGGCTACGTGGAGTATAGCACACGCGAAAGGGACCGTCCTTTTCGGGCGGCCCCTTTCGCATTACAAGAAGAGAAAAAGAGAGGAGGGAAAACTATTGGTTATTCATCGTCCTTCGGGAACAGGGCGGTGGAAAGATAACGCTCGCCCGTATCGGGAAGGATGGCGACGATATTCTTGCCAGCATTCTCGGGACGCGATGCCAAAACAGTGGCAGCTGCAAGCGAAGCGCCCGATGAAATGCCCACGTTCACGCCCTCGGTGCGGGCAAGTTCCTGCGAGGCGGCGATGGCGTCAACAGTCGTTACCGAGATAACCTCATCGATGAAATCCGCATCGTAGTTCTTGGGCACGAATCCGCCCATGATGCCTTGGATGCCGTGCGTACCAGCTGCTCCACCGGTAAGCATCGGGGATTCGGCAGGCTGCACTGCCACGATCTTCAAGTCAGCCTTGCGCGGCTTAAGCGCATGGGCGATGCCCGAAATGGTTCCACCTGTGCCGACGCCCCCAACGATGAAATCGACCTGACCGGCAGTGTCGCGCCAAATCTCCTCGGCAGTCGTCTTCTCGTGGATTGCAGGATTCGCCGGATTCTCGAATTGCTGTGGAATGATCGAATTCGGCGTGGCGGCATGGATCTCTTCGGCCTTCGCGATTGAGCCTTTCATGCCTTGGGCACCTGGCGTGAGCACGAGTTCGGCGCCGTACTGGCGGATGAGCGCGCGACGCTCAACGGAAAGAGAGTCGGGCAGCACGATGATGACTTTATATCCGAGCGCAGTACCATAAGCTGCAAGCGCGATGCCGGTATTGCCGCTCGTCGGCTCGATGATGGTACCGCCTGGCTTGAGGATTCCGTCAGCTTCAGCCTGCGCGATGAGCGAGTAGCCGATGCGGTCCTTCACGGAACCGGCTGGATTGCGATACTCGAGCTTTGCGAGCACGGTACCAACCAGATCATGCTTCTTAGCGTAACGGTTCACCTGCAGAAGCGGAGTGTTGCCGATAAGTTCGATGACGCTTTGCGCGATATTCGTATCTAAACCCTTTGGTTGAGTCATGATAATCTCCTTTTTATTCCTTGCCAGTCAGTAACTGGGTATATACAAGTCCTGTTTCCTATTGAAGCGCTTTAACCGCTTTAAAGCCCTTTTCCAAATCAGCGATGATGTCATCGATGTGCTCCGTACCGACAGAAAGACGGATCGTGTTCCGATGGATGCCAACAGCCGCTAGCTCGGCATCGGTGAGCTGACCATGCGTCGTGGATGCCGGATGGATGATGAGGCTCTTCACATCAGCCACGTTCGCCAGATTGCTGAAGATCTCGAGCGCATCGATGAACACCCATGCTTCGTCCTTACCGCCCTTGATGTCGAAGGTGAAGATTGAGCCGCCGCCTTTCGGGAAGAGCCGTCCGTACACCTCATGGTCGGGATGATCCGGCAAGCTCGGGTGGCTGACGCTTTCGACGAGCGGATGATTCGCCAGATATTCGACGACCTTCGCCGTGTTCTCCGCGTGACGATCAAGGCGTAGCGAAAGCGTCTCGATGCCCTGCAAAAGCAGAAACGCGTTGAACGGCGAGATACACGCGCCCATATCGCGCAATAGGATTGCCCGAACGTAAGTCACAAATGCAGCTGGACCTGCTGCATCGACGAACGAGACGCCGTGATAGCTCGGATTCGGATCGGCGATTGCCGCATAGTTGCCGCTTGCTTTCCAGTCGAAGGTGCCAGCATCGACGATGATGCCGCCAAGCGCTGTACCGTGTCCACCGAAGAATTTGGTAGCGGAATGTACGACGATATCAGCACCGTGCTCGATCGGGCGAACCCAATAGGCGGCACCGAAAGTATTGTCAACAACGAGCGGCAGACCGTGCGCATGCGCGATAGCTGCAATCGCATCGATGTCGGGAATGTCGGATGTTGGATTGCCAAGCGTTTCGATATAGAGCGCCTTCGTGTTCTCCTGAATGGCTTCCTCAACCTCTTCGAGGTTGTGCGTATCGACGAAAGACGTCTCGATGCCGTATGACGGCAACGTGTGCTCGAGCAGATTGAAGCTTCCGCCGTAGATGGTCTTCTGAGCCACGATGTGGTCACCTTTTTGCGCAAGCGCTTGGACGGTATAGGTGATGGCCGCAGCACCTGACGCAACGGCAAGTGCCGCCACGCCGCCTTCAAGGGCGGCGACGCGCTTCTCAAGGACGTCCTGCGTGGAATTCGTCAAACGTCCGTAGATATTGCCGGCATCGCTCAAATCGAAGCGTGCCGCAGCGTGCGCCGCGCTATGGAATACATACGAAGTCGTTTGGTAAATCGGCACCGCACGAGAATCGGTGGTGGGATCTGCTTGCTCTTGACCAACGTGAAGTTGGAGGGTTTCGAATTTATAATCAGCCATGGTGGTGTCTCCTTTGCATGTAAGTTCTTTTCCTGCATTTTCGCGCGATTCCCTGCTCGCGCAACGTAGAGTCCCCTCTTGCTTCCCTCTTTTCGGCGAGCGCTTGCTCATTCCGCACCCAGCCACAAAAAAGGGAGCTAGATAAGCTCCCGGACATGCCTGCGATGATTGCTCGTCTTAGAACGTTTCAAGTCCCTTCAGACCATGCTCAATCAACTTCCGGCACATCCGAGAGTAAGGCATTCGACACCACATCATGAAGCGATTCGAATACGAAGCCTTCATTTTTTCCTCCTCTCGGATGTCCGTTCATCTCATCGTTTGCACGAGCTATGTGCATGTTATAAAACCATTCACCTACTAAGTCAATAGGTAATTATTTGATAGCACCGATTCGTGCCATTTAGAGGCGTGAGCGGTTATACAGCCCTTCCCGTGCGCTTCGAATAATCCTCGAGCGCCGATTGGATGGCCTCTTCCGCCAGCACGCTGCAGTGCATCTTGTAGTCGGGCAGGCCATCGAGCGCTTCTGCAACCGCCTTGTTCGTCAGCTTGCGCACCTCATCGAGCGGTTGCCCTTTGATGAGCTCCGTTGCCATGGAGCTCGATGCGATTGCGCTTCCGCAACCGAAGGTCTCGAATTTCACGTCCTGGACGATGTCGTCCTCGATCTTCAGATACATCTTCATGATGTCGCCACACTTCGCGTTGCCAACCTCACCGATTGCGTTCGCATCCTCGATGATGCCGACATTGCGTGGATGCAGGAAATGGTCCATAACCTTTTCACTATACAAAGCCATGAGAAATGCCTCCTTGTTATTTCTTTAACGAATGGTGCTTTACAGAATGAATTCCTTCTTGCCTGCCATAAGATCGCGCCAAATTGGCGAGAAGCCGCGCAGATATGCCACAACGTCCTTAACCGCTTCGATGATCTCGTCCACCTCCGCGTCGGTGATGTCCTCGCCGATGCTTAGGCGCAAAGACCCATGGGCTACGTCGTGTATGCGACCGATGGCCAACAGCACATGGCTCGGATCGAGGGAGCCTGACGTGCATGCGCTTCCAGAAGAAGCCTGGATGCCCTTTTGGTCCAGCAGCAAAAGCAACGATTCGCCCTCGATTCCCTCGAAGCAGAAATTCACATTGCTCGGCAATCTGCGGATAGGGTCTCCATTCAAAGCAGAATGCGGGATTTCTTCCAGGCCGGCGATGATCTTGTCGCGTGCAGCGACAAGATGCTTAGCATGCTCGTCCATCGACTCGCACGCCTCCTTCATAGCGGCGGCAGCGGCAACGATACCGGGCACGTTTTCGGTGCCTGCGCGCTTACCGCGCTCTTGCGCGCCACCTTCAATGAGGTTGGTGAGACGGATTCCCTTTTTCGCATACAGAAAACCCACGCCCTTCGGGCCGTGGAACTTGTGCGCCGAGGCAGAAAGGAAATCGATGTTGTCATCAACGACATTCACAGGGACATGGCCGATTGCCTGCACGGCGTCCGTATGGAACAACACGCCCTTCTCACGGCAGATCGCGCCGATTTCACGAATGGGCTGAATCGTACCGATTTCGTTGTTGGCGAACATGATCGTCACGAGGCAGGTATCATCCCTGATGGCATCTTCGACCTCAGAGGGAACGACTAAGCCG
Source organism: Eggerthellaceae bacterium (assembly GCA_030533105.1). Lineage (GTDB taxonomy): Bacteria > Actinomycetota > Coriobacteriia > Coriobacteriales > Eggerthellaceae > SIG42. Next base: position 18,299 of record JAUNJT010000013.1, on the reverse strand, counting down.
TCTTCGTGAACATCGAGCAGCGTGACCTCGAATCCCTCCTTCTCGAGCTTCGCCAAGGTGTGCAGGACGGCGTGGTGCTCGAAAGCAGTCGAGATGATATGCATTTTGCCTTTCTTTTTGCCAAGCTCCGCAGCCGAGCGGATGACTTGGTTGTCCGCCTCGCTTCCACCTGAGGTGAAGAGAATCTCGTTCGGCTGAGCGCCGATGAGACCCGCTACGGTCTCGCGCGCGGCCTCAAGCGCTTCCTTGGCCTTTTGCCCGCGCGAATACAGGCTTGAAGGGTTCCCCCACTCCTCGTTCATCAATGCGACCATCGTATCGATGGCGGTTTTGCTCATTTTCGTTGTTGCAGCGTTGTCAGCGTAAATCATGTCGATGTGCCCCCTTTCCCCTTGTTGTACGAGCACACCTTATTCCTATTTACCTATCGAGTCAATAGGTTATTAGTCTCATTATCCTTTGGCGGACCCTTTGCTGCCTTGAATTACCTATTCGCCTACCGTATAATAGGTATATGCACGGAAAGGAGCTCTCCATGATATCAACGAAAGGGCGTTATGCGATTCGGGTCATGATCGACCTAGCAGATCACGATAACGACACCTACATCCCTCTAAAAGACATCGCCGCCAGGCAGGAAATCTCCAAGAAGTATTTGGAGATCATCGTGAAAGACATGGTCGCTGGCGGGCTTATCAAGGGAGCAAGCGGCAAAGGCGGCGGATACAAGCTTCTAAGGAAGCCTGAGGATTATACAGTCGGCGAGGTCATCGAGCTGATGGAAGGATCGCTTGCAACCGTTGCTTGCCTTGCAGATGGCGCAGCCCCCTGCCCTCGCGCAGACACCTGTGAAACGCTCGCCTTATGGTCGGACTTCGACAAACTCAAGCACGACTACTTCTACGGAAAACGCCTCAGCGACCTTGTGAAACAATAGCCACGATAATTGCTCACGTGAAACCATAGCATGCAAAGCAAAGGAGACGGCGTTCATGCCGTCTCCTTTTGCGTATCGAACCGTTCGAGAATGCGACCTAGCGCTTCGACTCAGGATATGAGAACCGACCCTCAGCCAGCATCTTCATCACATCCATGTAACGGCGGCCCATCACGATGGATGCCGTTCCTAAGATGAACACGACGAAGTACTTGTTCAGGCGATGATAGCGCTCGAACGTGCAGTCGCAACGCCAACGCAGACGGCAGCGCTCGGGATGATTGCGCGTCGGTTTCAGGGCGCGAATCTCCCAGTTCCACGTCCAACAGAAGCGCTTGAACCAGAGTTTTAAGGCCTTCTCCTGATTGGGGCCTGGATTCTTGTAGCCAGGGTCGGTCGCCGTATCGGAATGCGCAGCCCAGCCATAGGGCTCTTCCTGCGAGACCTCCGTCACCCATTCGCCAATCGAAAGCGGTGCTTGATGAAACCACTGGAACTCCCCCGCTTGGAGGTTCTGCCACTCGGGATGGATGTCGTAGTGGTTGTAGATCTTAAACGTGAACAGACGCTCGAGCCAATCGAAACTGTACCAGCCGGCCTTCGTCTGACCGGACTGCTGGACATATGCCCACACCTTCTCAGCGGGCGCATCAATGGTGATGGCGGAGTCATAACGCAGATGCGGCTCATCGGGCTTGACCCAATCATCGCCCATGATGGGCGTTGCCTTCTCCTTCGGGGTCATCTTGTATTTCATGCCATAGACCCACATGTCGGCAAGGCAGATGAACAGAACCGACCCGACGAACCAAAGTGTGCTTAAATTGCCGGGAGCAGTGTATGCAGAACCCAGCGTGATCCCAAACAAACCTAAAAGCGCACCACCGAACGAGAATCCGAGTATGCACCAGACGCTCGCCCCGGGCGCCCACAAGCCCGTCGCAGTGAGGATGTACCAGCAGAAATAGCCGAACGCCCAGCCGATGATGCCGAGCCAGATGCCCTCGGCCGAGCATTCCATCATGCGCTTCTTGCGCGCGATCGCCCAGTCGATCAAGATGCCAGGGATGCCGAACAGAAAGCCGAGAAGGATGAACCCAGCCTCCTCGAGCCGCGTATAGCGATATCCATCGATTCTTTCGCTGTAACTCATATCATTCCCTTCGAATCACTCGTACGAAAAACCGTCTTAACCCTACATGCACGTATCGGCATGCGGGCACATCTTGCAATCGTATTCGTATTCGCATTTAGTGTGAGCATGCTCGAACGCATACCCGATGAGCTCGTAATACTCCTTAAGCGCATCCTCGTTCAGCGAATAAAACACGTTCGTACCTACCCTTGTACGGTCGAGCAAGCCAACTTCCTCGAGCACTTTGAGATGGCGTGTCGTGGCAGGCTGAGAAAGATGCAGGATTTCGGCGATGTCTGATACGTTGAGCGTCTCGGGCTCATGAGAACCCAGTATCTTAATCATCTTCATGCGGTTATGCTCCCCAACAGCTTTGCTATACGCGCAGAATCTTTCGACCAAACCACGTTCCCTCATATTCGCTCTCCTTTATCTTTTGTATTATGCGCATATTATTATATTATTATAGGGCAATGTCAATACATTCCATGAAAGCCTTTCTTAAGGAAATCCGGATTTGCAGATCTATGTCCTGGGAGTATCATCTGTCCATGGCATCTGCCATGGGATAATGTGTCTGGAGTAAAACATGAGCAGGATAATCGAAGTGAGAAGCGGTGGGCAATCGGGAGCCGACCGTGGAGCTATGGACGCCGCGCTCTCGATGGGCTTCCCCATATCAGGATGGTGCCCCAAGGGAGGATGGGCCGAGGATTACCCTGACCCGCCGGGAGTGCTTGCGCTCTACCCCCAAATGATCGAAACGCCATCATCCGACGTGACGCAACGAACCGAATGGAACATTCGCGAATCGACATGCTGCATCACACTCAACTCGTGTCAGGAAGGCACATCGCCCGGAACCGATGCAGGATTCGTCTTTTATGAGGCATACGGCATCCCCCATTTCGAAATCTATGTCGATGGGCAAGAATCCATCGAGGCACAAACTGAACGGGCATATGCATGGCTTAACAGCCTCAACGACGATGCGATCGTGCTCGGTTTCGGCGGTCCGCGCGCAAGCGAGTACCCGGGAATCTACGACATCGCATTCAGAATCGTGAAGGAACTGCTGGAAAAGGAGTCGTGAACGCACGACGGACGCAGCCTCACGAGGCCGCGTCCGTCAAACATACTTCCATAAGGCTTAGAAGCTCGTCCAACCTCCATCAACGTTCAGCTGCGCGCCGTTCACATAGTGTGCTTCGTCACTGATCAGATAAAGAATCGCATTAGCGATATCCTCCGGATAGCCCGTCATATTGTTGCCATCGTAATCGACACCGAGCGAAACTGCACCGCGCACGTTGTACAACTCGTTACCTTCCAAATCCATGATGTCGCGATCCGGCCACTTCTCCATAGCGTTAGACAGGATATCGGTAACGCACGCACCAGGGTTCACAACGTTCGTACGCACATTGCGGAAGCGATACGAATGCGCGAGGTTGCGCGCCAAGCCGAGCACCGCATGCTTCGAAGTGATGTAGGCCGCGCCTGCGCTCGAACCCACCTGACCGCCGACCGAGCCCACGATGACGATGTTCGCAGGCAGGCCTTCATGATCCCACAGCAGCGGCAGACAGTCTCGGCACATGCGGAACGTCGAGTTCACGTTCACGTCCATGACGTAATCCCACAACTCGTCATCGGTTTTATGCGCCGGGCACATCAGATCTAGAACGCCCGCGATGTATAGCAGCGAATCGAGTGTTCCAAACTCCGCCTTCGCGTAGTCGATAGCCGCTTGACGCACAGTCGGATCGTTCACATCTCCTGCCACGAAATGCAGCGTACCGGGACCGTCTTCGAGCTCCTCATCCTCGATGAGCTCCTCCATCGCCTCCTCGTTGATATCGAGGACGATCAGGTCCGCACCCTGACGATACAATTCGCATACCGTCGCTGCGCCCATGCCGCAAGCGCCGCCGACGACCAGGATTTTCTTACCTTCATTCGTGCTCATGATGCACTCCCCTTTCCTAGCACCACTTGGGTTCGACGACCACTGCCGGAGAATCGTTCGGACCGATGGTCACGCGCGTGCCGATCGGCACCTTGCGTGCATCGACGATTCCGAAGCCGATATTCTTGTCGAGCGTGTAGCCATAAATCATCTGGCGGCAGATGCCAACCGGTACTCCGCGCTTGCGAATTATCTCGTTTTGCGCGATGTCCTCATAGCTCTCGCGCTCGATCTCGAGTCCCACGAATGCGTGCTTGGGATCTTCGGCCTGTGAAGCCTCAAGAGCCTCTTTGCCGAAGAAATCCTTATCCATATGCACCGACCAGCCAAGGTTCGCCTCGAACGGCGTCAGGCCTCGGTAATCCTGACGCAGCGCCATGCCCTTCTCCATGGGAAGAGAGCGCACGTAAACTTCAAGCGTCTTAAGGCGCGTAGCGTCATGTTTTTCCGCAGCAGCGGCGATGGCGTCGGCGATGGCGGCGGAATCCTCGCGTGCGCAGTAGATCTCATAGCCCAGCTCACCCGTGAATCCGCCACGGTCAACCGACACAGCAATATCATCGATAGTGGTCTCAATCATCTGGAAACGCTTCAAATCATCGACGGAATCAGCAGCAAGATCGTTCATGATTGCGGCGGAATTCGGTCCCTGAACTGCGAACATGTCGATTTCTTGCGTAATGTCCTCGTATGCGATGTCATAGCCCTCCGCATGGTCATCGAACCATTTCACCATGTGCGGCCCGTACAATGTGGAAAGCCACCACACACCCTCTTCTTTGTGGATGACCATCAAATCGTCGATAATCCCACCGTTCTCATCGAGCATAGTCGTGTACTTGCCTCTGCCAATCGCAAGACCTGCAATCTTGTTGACCATGATCCAGTCGAGGAACTTCTCGGCATCCGTACCGGTCATCTTCACAAGGTCATGCGTCCAACGATACCAGCCAACATTCGTGCGTACAGCATTCGCTTCAGCACGCGCAATCTCATCTTCTTTGAACAACATCTCGATTCCTCCTTACAGGGCTCGGTCGTCGACCTTGCGACCAACGGTGATGATGAAATCATCATCGTCCTCGTCAATCCATACCGACCATTCTGGCGAAACGAGCGCATGGCATGCGCCGTTCCACTGCGCCTCGTAACCGATAGTGATTTCGTCAAGCGGAGCCATCTCAAAGCGACCAGTGAAAGTCTCTTGATCGACGCGAATCTCAACACCGTCGGCATCGAAAGCCTCGAATTCGTACGGAACGAGCTGGCAACCGAGCATCGCTTGAATGTAAACGCCCATGACACGTGGATCGTTGTCACCAATCTCGCGCGGAATGTCCAACCAATTGCGCAGGCCCTCGCGAGCAAATGGATCGATAAAGGAATTCTTACCAGCGGTGGCGAACACGATGCGAAGGATGCGCTCGAATTCGTCATCGTCTTCGGCCATGTCGCGGATGGCGATCAGCGGGAAGCTGATAGACCACACCCAACCCATTTGGGCAACCCAGTTGTACTGCCATTCAAGCGAATTCTCCTCGCCGAACGCGTTCGTGTATTGACCGTTACGCAGGCCCTGGGCGTGTTTCACGCGACGCTCGGGCGGTGTGTCATGCACAGGCAGATGGGCAGCCCCGCGGTGGTCGAGCCAACCTTGCTGCTCCAAACCGAACGTATCGCGACGCTCGGCGACCACACGGCAATGGGGATTACCGCAGCCGCGCGCCTCGCACATATTGAGCGCAACATCGTTGGTGATCTCGCCATGCTCGCCACCGGCGGCGATATCGAAGTTCGCCGTGAACATCGCCGTCGTCATGTTGCACATTTCGGACCCGACGATATCCCACGGACAGGTATCGAGTTCCTTCTCCACGCGATCCTCGGTGAACTGGATGACGCGGCCGGCCATGTCCTCGGCCTCATCACCGTAATCGCCCCAGATCGCACCGATCCATGCCGCACGCTTCACGAGCTCGGGGATGTTCCACTCGTCGTAGAAAGCGTTCAGGTAGTCGAACAGCTCCTCCTCGCTACCAGAACAGGCCGCGCAGTTCATCATGTTCGCAATCTCGCAGATCTGCGATGTACGATCCTCCCAGTCATCGTTTAATATGCGCATGACTTGGAAGATATTCGCCGAGAACCCGGCGATGGTGCGCAAGCAGTAGCTGTACGCTTCTTTCTCAGGAATGATCTTGCCGAAAGCGGTTTCGACGCCACGGTGCGTGTCAACGTGTTCGAGCAATGCCATAGCCTCTCCTTTCCCTTCGCGTTGTGGCGGGTCTGTCCCGCCTTATAGACTTGACGACAGTTTGATTCGTTCGGCTTTCGCTTCATAGACTGCAAACCGTTGCCCAATTCAGCATCGAACCCCTATAATGTGAAGGGTACTGGTAAGCCTGTTTTCATGCCGAACCGCACATGTAAAGAGCACTTTTTCAGAAACACTGCTTTGCTCAAACCGCAAAAAGGAGGGGTTTCCGATGCTTCTGAACGCCGATATAGTATTCGATAATCTCCCGTCCGATCTGAATGCGAGCATGGCGGGCCCGAAGACGATGGATCTTGCCTTGCAACGTCCTGTGCTCTATACGGGAAAGGGCCCGTTCGAGGCAGATCGCCTCTACCTGCTAAATTCGGAACGCATACCCCCGCGCGAACACACAGAGCGAGGGTGCACCATCGTCTGCATAGGCGACTCCCCCCTGCTCGAGCGCTATCGCAAGCGTTGCTGCGTCATCTCGGTCGCACGCGATGCGGACTTTTACCGAACGTTCAATGTTCTTCAGCGTATCTTCGACGAATACGATGCATGGGAAAACAATCTGCGCGATATCGTCGAGCGCCATGACGATATCGGGAAACTGCTCACAGCAAGCGAGCAGGTTTTCGACAATCCTCTGTATGTCATCGACGGAGACTTCATGGTTCTGGGAACGTCATCGAAAGCTGCGACGCTAAGCAGCAACCCTGCAGCGGGTTCCTCTGACGGAAGATCCTTAAGCCTTGGAGCTTTCGATCAATTCCTTGAAGTCCACGACCTCTCGATGAGTGAGAAAGAGCCTCTCGTGCTCACATTGCTCGATCAAACCACGCTGAACTTCAACCTTTTCGAGGCGGACGTATACGCAGGCTGCCTCACTGTTCACTACGCAGGACGTCCGTATCGACCGAGCGACAAGCCTCTTATCAGGATTTTAGGCAAGCATGTGCTCGAATCGATGCAGCAGCTCGCCGCGCATGCCCCTGAGGGTATAGGGTCATTGCGACAGGCTCTGCAAGCGCTTGTCGAGGAGCGCCCACTCGATGCGCTTGAACGTGACGTCATCGATGCGGCGAACAGCGGGCATCGTTTCGTGTGTTTGAGACTGAAGCTTTCGAATCAGCTCGAACAACTGCCTTTGGGCTATGTGCGTAATGCGATTGAAGGAACATTCTCGGACTGCGTCGTATTCGAATACCACCACAACTCGATCGTCGCGATAATGGATATCGACGCCCTTGGCAATGACGATTATCGCGAATCGATCACAAAGGGCATCGAACCATTTACGGGCTCGATGGAGATGAACGCCGGCGTTTCGAATCCCTTCGATGATCTGCGTGCCGCTCGATACCTCTTCTTCCAAGCCAACCACGCATTGGATATCGGATTGCTCTTTGACCCAGGTGAAGGCCTCTACTTCTTCGAGGACTACGCGCTTCGCCAGCTCGTTATGAATTCGGTAAGCGATATGCGTCTGGAACTTTTGTTCCCAGAGGGCCTGCGAAAGCTCATCGCGCACGACAAAGCGTCACCAACAAGCTATATTGAAACGCTCCGCACGTATCTTGAGAACAACTTGAGCATCGCGAAGACCGCTAACGAGCTGTACGTCCATCGTTCCACTTTAATGGAGCGCCTCTCCCGCATCAAGCGCGAACTCGACCTAGACTTCGAGGACCCCGATGAGCAACTGCGTCTGCGCATCCTGCTACAGGCAATGCAAGCGCGTGACGAGCTTCGATCTGCACAAGATACGAAGCGCTCATAAGAAACGAAGGCCGGGGGTATTGCCGACCCCGGCCTTCTTAATGTGTTTGTAGGGTTGGGTTACTCCTCGATTGCCTTCAAACGTGCATCGATCTCGTCGAGGGCATCGGCCAGCTCCTTAGCCTGCGGGAAGCTCGCGAGCTTACGCAGCGTCAGGCCCATAACCATCTTCATCTGAGGGTCGGTAGTGAAACCAGGTGAATACTCGGAAATGATAGCTGCTGCCTCGGGATTTTTCGCAAGTTTCTTGCACTTGTCGTCAACGGAAAACGCCATGATGGCCTCCTTCTCTTTTTCGCGGCGCAAGGCTGCGCGCTTCTGCTGCTAATTGCCTGTTGTGCTCGTCTCGTCGAGCTTATGGTTGACATTGTCGTGCGCGAGGCGGTGATTGGCTATCCCGCACGATGGCGGGAATCGCTTGCACGCAACCGTACATGTTGCAGGGTGCGAAAGCGCAAGGAAGGGGTAACCTTTCCGTATAGGCAAGCTGACCATACACGCAAGCTGCCCGCGATGCGAGCATACGCATCACGGGCAGTTATTACGTGGTTGTAGCGAAACGACGTTCAGACGGCGACTTAGAACCTTGCGTACCTCTTCAGATTGCTCTCAAGCTTCGCGATGAACTTCTGCGCGGTCTCGGAAAGATCCGCACCCTTCTTGGCAATGTAACCAAGGTGAAGCTTCACATCGGTATCCAACGGCACGGTCGCCAAACCCTTGCCGTCGGAAATGCCGACGAGGATGCCGCTCGTCACCGTATAGCCATTCAGCGCCACGATGAGCTCGGAAAGCGATGCACGGTCGGTGCATGCGATTGCCTTCCTGCGCGGTGCGCCGGCAAGCGCCTCTTCCGCCAGGAAGACGGGTGCTTCGGGCTCCTGCTCGAAGTAGATGTAGGGGTAATCGTCCAGTTGATCGAGCGTCAAACTCGCCGCATTCACTAAAGGATGCGTAGCCGGCAGCGCAACACGCGGCGCGGACTGAATCAACTCGACGAACTCAACACCGCACTCGGCAAATGCCGCGTCCAGGTCAGCAGCGGTTTGCGTAGTCTGCACCAGAACGCCAAGCTCGCTGACGCCGTCGGCCACATCGGCGATGACGCCATGCGTCGTACGGTCGCGCAAAGCATATTGGTAATCATCGCCACCGTTGGAAAGAACGATGGATGCGAAGGTCTGCACGTTGAACAGGTAGTGCTGACCGGAAACTGCGAATTGCGTCATGCTAGGCCTCCTTGTTCTCTGCAGCCTGAGCCGCTGCTGCATGCGCTTGCGCCTCGTGCAGCACTTCTACTGCCTCTGCTGTCGATGTGCGCTCATCGATGAAACGCTTCGCCTTGTGCTCGGCAGAAACACCCAACTTATCGGTGTCGAATACGAGCACACGCGCTGGACGGACACCCGTGTGCGTCTTGAGCGCGTTCTCAACGCGAGCTGCGATCTGATCGAAGGGTTCGTCGGATCCGAACACGCGCTCGACGCTCACTTCGTACTTCGTGGTGTGCTTCTCATCATAGGCGCGGATGCGATACTCGCCGGATAGGCCAGCATCCTTGCGCACGACGTACTCGATATCGCTTGGGAACACGTTGACGGCGCTCACGATGAACATCTCGTCCTTGCGGCCGGAGATATGGATGCGCGCATGCGTGCGCCCGCACTTGCACGGCGTGCGATCGACCCAGCCGATGTCGCCCGTGGCGAAACGAATCATCGGACGGGAGCGCTTGGTCAGCGTCGTATACACGAGCTCGCCCTTCTCGCCATCGGGGAGCACTTCACCGGTAACGGGATCGACGACCTCGACAAGGATCTGATCCTCGATGATGTGCAGGCCGTCTTTGTATTCGCACATACCGGCGCATGCACCGTAGATGTCCGACAGACCGAAGAAGTCGTAGACGCTTGCGTCCCAGATCTCCTCGATGGCCTTGCGCGTGGTCTCGATGGAACCGCCCGGCTCACCGGAGATGATGATGGTCTTCAGGCTCGCGAAGTCGACCTTGGGGTCATAGCCCTTCTCGATGGCCTTCTGGCCTAGCAGCCATGCATAGGAAGGCGAAGACCAGAAGTGCGTAGGCTGATACTGCTTCATCGCCCACAGCAGACGGTCTGAGGGCACAGCACCGACCCAAATACCGAGCGCACCGAGTTCCTGCGCGCCGATGACGCACGGACCGCCGACGTAGAGCGCGAAGTTCATGCCATGCAGATAGCGGCTGTTCGGGCGCATGTTGACCTGCCAGAACAGACGCGCTTCGGCCTTCATGAACTCATCGAAATCATGCTGAGAAAACGGGCTCATCGTGGGAACGCCCGTGGAGCCCGAGCTCGTTGCCATATAGACGACATCGTCCTCGGGTACGCAGCACAGCTCGCCAAAGAAGCTGCCAACGCCTTGGCAATCGCGTTCGGTCTGCTTGTTGATGAAGGGGAACTTCTGCAAATCGGCAAGCGACTCGATATGGGGATCGATGCCGGCCTCATCCCAGGTGCGCTTGTAGTACGGACTGTTCTCATAGGACCAGATGAGCTCGTCTTTAAGCCTCTCGAGCTGCAGCTCTTCGAGTTGCTCGCGCGGCCAGGTTTCGACCTCATCGTAGTACTTCTGATCATAGGGTAGATTCTTCTTTGCCATTTGACCTCCTTATTCGTGCTGCGCATGCGCGACTTTGTAAATGGTAAAGCACAAAAGATGAAACTAAATCTGATTGTGACATTGTACGACATGAAAGCACGAGAATGAACGAGACGCAAGTCATCATGCCATATCGTCGATTATCGCGATATCGGCTATCAATGAAGTCTACACGTCAGCCAATGCTGATTCTGCAATCTCGCCCTCTTCGGAAGCTTCGAGTGCGGCTTTTGCCTTCGCGCGACGCAGTGCGATACGGTCGATTGCCACAACGGCATACACAGCGACAACGGCAATAATCATCATCACACGCATCATTACGGTTTCGGCAGTTTCGGCAGTCACGCCGAGAAAACCGGTCTCTGTCAAAAAGCTCTGAGCAGCCGACACTACTGTAGACGTCTGCATGAGGACGAGCAGACTCGCGATGATACGCGCCACAATCCATTTTTTCGAGGGATGCTTGTATTTGTTGAAAGGCAAAAACAGAAGGAAGCTTAGGAGATAGATCGCTATCCACAAGCAGAAGAAGGCATTGCCACCCAAACCCATCAGCGAAAAACCCTCGGTTGCCAACTCGTACCCGACTGATAAGTTCGCAACGCAAAATGTCAACCATGCGGAGATGGCCATGTAAAACCTGCCGCCACGCAACGAATCGGTATCGAAGAGATTGGCAATCTCGTTGATATATATGAGGAACATTCCTGCAATGATCAAAAAGTGCATGATGGGACGGAAAAGATCAAGGTCTGTGCCCACCTTAGCTCCGAAGTTGATCAGCGTCTCGCCGAACATGATGACCATCAAAAGCGCGCACCGCTCTGTCAAGTGTTCCCGGTTCTCTTCGTTCAACTCGTCTTTGCCGCCAACGTTCCAGAACGAAAAACCGGAAAGCAATGCGATCAGGCAGACTATTTGCGCTGGATTCTTGGGCAGCGCATGGGAAGCCAGCACCAGAAGCGCTTGGATTCCCAGCGCCAACATCACCATGCGCGTATCGCGCTTCATCTGCATTGTCGGATGCGCCATATGGCGGTAGCGGATCAACCAGTGCACAGCCATGTTGACGGTTATCAGCACCCAGCATATGTTGTAAATGGCATAGTGTTCCCAGCTGGTGCTGATAGCCTGCGTCATGACGATCAGCAAGAACATCGTCGTGAATAAAAAGACGATATCCGGTAGTCCGCCAACACCAAGGCGGTTCATGAACACCGTGCTGTTGAACCATATCTGAATCAAAAGAACGAACGTAAAGCAAAAGGTGTAGTACGTATACCAATCGATGTTCGAGCCTTCTACGCCGGTAAGGACGCTTCCGATGGTTCGGATGCAGAATACGAGCACTAAATCGAAGAACAATTCGACCAACGTGGCCTTCGAAAGGGATTGATGCGCACGCGAGCTTTTCTTGCCTGCAGCGAGAGCGTAGAGCTTATTGCCTATTCGTTCAAAGTTATTCATGCGAACGCTGCCCCGTCCTCGTGAAGCATCATCATCTGCTTGGGATCGTTAATCAGATAGCTTTTGTTGTACGCGCTCCAAGGGAGTCGGCGTATTCTCCGGTAAACTCTCCCGTTTCACGAGGTCCTCGTGAACGATTTGGAAGATCACGGACATGATGGGCACGCCGACAAAGGCTCCCGGGATTCCGAGAAGCACCGTTCCAAGAGTGACTCCGATGAAGGGCCACATCCCCGTCAGACCCACGCGCTTGCCAACAACGCGGTTGTACACGAAGTTGGATTCAACCTGTGCCACCACGATAAACGCAACGAGGAAGACAAGAGCCTGTTGCCACGATGTCGCCAAGATGATGAATGCGCCGAAAATCGCGCCGATATAGGCACCATACATGGGAATGAGCGACATGACGCCGATGAGCACACCCAGCATGGTGGCATAGGGAAGCCCAAGCAGGAGGGCAACCACCGTGATGATCGTTCCGAAGATCAAAGCCTCAAGAGATTGTGCCACGATGAAACGATGGAAACAATCATCGACGATGCCAAGCAAACGGGTCAGCTTCTCGTCGAGCGAGGGACTTAAGTAGTTTCTCACCATTCTGTGGCACTGCGCGCTCAGCCTATCCTTCTCGGCGAGATACCAGAACGCGAAAAGGATGCCCACGATCCATGCGACTGCCACGCCGATGAACGAGGCGATTTCGGGAAGGATGCTCGTAATACCCGATTGCAGCCACGTCGCGATGCTATCGACGATCTTCCCCCAGTCGGTTCCGGTAATCGTATCGAGAATGCTCGCAGGCAAGATGGTCGCAATGAAATCGGAGCCCATGACCTTTTCGATGATGCCAGGCAGATCATTCGCCAAAGCGATGACGGCATCCACGAGAGCAGGAATGACCAGCAAAACGACGAACAGTGCGACGATGACGATGCATACGATTGAAAGGAGCATCGCGAAAGTGCGATTCCGAGTGCCATCGCCGGTTTCTCCGGGAAGCACGCGCTCGAAGAACCGCATGGGGATGTTCACGACATATGCGATGACGATGCCCGCAAGGATCGCTGCGATGCCGTTAAGCAAGATGGCAAGGAAGCTCTCGATGCCGCCCCAGTACCTGATGCACAAATACACGATCAGAGCGGTCGCGCCGAGCCTCGCACATGTTTTCCAGGTAATGTCTTTCATCCTCACCTATACGTTTGGTTACGTCGTTCAAGTTAAACAGAGACAGTATAGCGTATCAGTCTGCGCAAGCTCTACCTCACCTCAGCCAGGGATATTCGCTCCGAACAATGCCTATCTTGGTAATTCATGCACTTTCGATGAGAATCCACGGTCTTCCAGCCTGTTTGGGGAAACGGTTACGGTTGCAATTCTTGTTCGCAGCATCTTGATGAGCCTATTTGGAAACCACCCCTTTTGCAATCATCCAGATACGCGAGAATACGGAATCCACAATGACGCCGCAACATAGGTCAGACAAATACTTTCCTCGCCTGATTTCCAAACAATCGATTAATCATCATTCTTGCTAGCAAGCAGTCTGCGGACTAGCTTGTAAACGTCACTCATTCCCGCATCGGGAATATCGTTATTGCAGCTTGCGCGCTTGGCACATGCATTCTCAACTGCACGTTCAACCTCGTCGATGCTAAACTGCGAAGGCTTCAGCCGCTTCTCGTAATCTGGCAAATAACGTTTCAGCCTTAAATCAACCTGCTGAGCAGTCGTGCAACCATTGCCTTTCTCATAATGCATCACAAGAAACAGCTCGAACTTCGGATTGCTGATAGCAAGGTGGTGTCGATGATCTTTCTTCGCCCATTCCAAAAGAGCGACAAATTCATCTTCTGGCCATTCGTCCACGTCGATTACTAACCATGCTTCGTCGCCTTTGCGAAAGTCGTTTTCGCGTAACGCTTTCTCAAAACGTTTCAAAACCGCTGTTGGATTCCGTCTCGAAGGATGAGTGTCTTTAGGAAACTTTATGGACATTCCTACATCTCTGAATGCTTCCATGCACAGATAATCCTTCTCTGTTTTACCTTCCGCAGAAACCCAGCAAACGTCTCGATACTTTCGTGTCGAGACGTTACGCTTGAGTGTGTCGTTCTTCCTTTTAGCCACGAATGACCACTTCTCCGAGCATCGGGATACCTCCAAAGCGACCATCCAGGTAGCTTCTTATGAGATCTTTGTCGAACCTTATGCCCTCGAATTCGCTCAACCCGATAAGCTCCGAACAGCCGTTAGCATCACGCTGGGAGATATACATCTCGTCTCGGCGCATGAGTGATTGATCCATAAGTAGAAGGTCATGAGTGGTAAAAAGCATCTGCTTGCGAGTATCTGGACCGCAAGTATCAAGGAAGTCCTCCAGCAGCCTTTTCGTCAGCATAGTATGCAGGCAGCGATCGAGCTCATCGACCACATAGACCTTCGATCCAACTTGACCACCCGAACCCGACAAATCGAACAACATCGGAAGAAGAACCATGAGACGTTGAGTGCCGGACGATTCCATAGCCAAACTGAAACTGTGCTCTGCACCATCAGGGCCAACATGCACGGTGCTTAATCTTTGGATTTCGGGCTTCCCGTTTACTGAGCGCACTGTAAACATCTCGAAACCGTAATCACCAACTGATTGATTAACGATTATCGTCACACCCTCATTTGGCGACAGTTGATTGACGTGGCGGCGTAGTTCCGCATTGGGAGGCAGCAAGTCCACACCTACACGCTGACCCTCTAATCTCGAGATGCCCGTGTCCAGCCGAGACAGTGTCTCGCTTGCATATTCCAGGAAGCCCTCTTTTTTCTCTAAAGCAGTTGCAAATGCCCAAGCATCCGATCCTACGCCGACGAGCTCGAGAACATTCGCGAACCAAAGGAATGGTTCGGCAAGTTCTGTTACGTTATCGGCCATAGCACGTCCAAGGAACAACTGATTGTCGCGCGTACTTTTTGCTACGTATTCCACATGAGCTAAATCTGCGAAGTATGCCTCGTTGAATTCAAATGATGGCGTTTTGCCCGCATCACGTTCATAAATGTCAATTGTTTCTTTTTCCTTGACAATTTCCAAAGATTCGTAAGAAACGCCTTCGATGGTCGCTTCGACGACCAGTCGATATACAGTCTTCCCGGCAAGGAAAGTTATATCGAAAGTTGTTGGTCGGCGAATTGATTCATCATCGAGCTTGAAAGGCTCAATCGGCAGAATACCATTCACACCGAAGTCCCTCGTCACCATAACTTTCAATGCGGCAAGCGCTTTGAAGAGACCTGTTTTGCCCGATGCATTTCCGCCATAAACGGCTACAACCGGCAGTGCCTTCTTGCTACGAAAGCCCGGTATTTTGGCAAGCGTTTCCATATGTTGACGTTCTAAAGACCCCGTAGTGCGGAAGGCTGCGCAATTTCTGTACGACATCCAATTCTCAACCTCAAAATTTAACAGCATGCCTCTCCCTTTCCTATTACATCTAATGTGATTTTATCACTTTCGTTGTATTTGTCAACTAGATGTTGAGGTGTATGTAAAGAAGTTGAAATCTATTGAAAATGCAATGAAATCACGAATTCACTGCTTCGTTGTAAGAATTACCAGCTTTTACCTTGAAATAACAGCAGCGAATCTACCAACTAGCAAATTCGCTGCATAAGTCCCTTCAGCAGTTTCGAACGCATTGTTGATTCAATTGATGCGACGAAAAATCTTCTATTGATACGTTCACATAAAGAAACTAAATTGCATCTTTGTTTATGTGAACGCATAAAGAAGGAATGCAAACAAATAACTATGCGAACACATATAGTTGTTTGAAGACACACGACTTTTCAGCATCCAGATTATCTAGGCAACCATATCAGTATCCATCGAATAACTGCACGATTGTCCGATTTTTACTTTGAGGCACAAGGATGGTTCATGCAAAACCATTGTTCTTCATTGTTGACGGTATGATCAGCACTCCTCGCCCCTCTTCAGTCGGCACGTGTCGAAAGAAGAGAAGCAGCCTCCCTCCGAGAAGAAATGGCGTTGTTGGTTTTATAGATCCTCAACCACGTATTGGCATGTGGGAAAACGCTCGTGCTGCACGTTTAACAGGTAGCTCACGAGCTTCACGTCGTCAAGCGATCCCAGCAAATCTATCAGCTTCGTAATATTCCCTTCGTGGATAAAACCAAGAACGATCAACATCTTGATGAATTCGACATTGTTTTGCTGGCTGCATGCAGTGACGAACGCATCTAAATTGCGTTTCACGCTCTCAACGAACATTTCGCGATTGGCCTTAGAAAGGAAGCTCCCGTCGCTTAGGCGCAAAAGGATCAGCCCTTTGCGCTCTGCGACTCGATAGCAATGACGGATGCTCAAGTCGGCGAAGTCGAAGATGGATGCCGGGTCCATGACTTTCGGGACAGAGAGTAATTCGAACGTCCCTGACATGCGACGCAACACTAGGCTACCATCGGCGTCAATCGATATGTTCGACGGTCCGCCGAATGCCTGCGAGAAGCATTGCGCGCTGTACGATGACGAGGAGAAATATGCCTCGTAGGTATGCTCGTTTCCGAGAGGATCGCGCTCGTTGATGGTCACGCGCGGCACGGCGGTCGCAGTGAAGAACGCGCCAAGTGCCACTTCCTCGATATCGGTATGAACCGTCAAGTGCTCAATATTCCCCACGCCGGCGAAGCAGAAGATATCAAGATGTCGCACCTGCGAAGGGATCGTGACATCGATGTCGGGGCCCACGTACACGATGGCATGGTCGCCATCGTCATCGCGGCGGCACAACAGCCCCGACTCCATGTAAAACGACGGGTTTGCTGGATCGATATCCACCCGTGTGAGCGTCGGCTGCGAGAGCGAGTTACCATAACTGCAGGTTGAAAGCGCGAACGCTCCCATGAAGCGGAAGCCCACGGGGATGCGGAAACACTCGAGCATCGTGCTGCGGAATGCCTCATCGCCTAAGGACTCCAGGCTCTCGGGCACGTCCACGATACGCAGTTTTCGGCAATATTTGAACGCCGAATTGCCGATGGAAACCAGGCCTTCGGGCAAGGTGACACGCTCGAGTGCGGGATGGTACAGAAACGCACGATCGGCAATGCGGATAGTACCCGGCAGAATGCTATGCTCGCCCTCCATGTGGTTGAGTGCCTCGAGCATGACCAAACCCTTCGTCACTTTGCGATAGAACCCTCCCTGCGCATCGATCACGAAAGGCGAGCCTTCACCCAGCGTGATGGACCCTGCATACCGCTCATTCGAAATCGACGTCTGCCCGACTATCTCGCGACCGATCATCGTAACGGTACCGGGAACATGTAGCTCGTGAATACCCGTTTCGAAGAATGCTCCTTCGCCAATCCTCTCGAGACCTTCGTTCAATGTAACCGAGGTTAGTCTCGAGCAATGGAAGAAGGCCTTGGCACCGAGCACGCGAAGGCTTTCAGGGGCCGTGAACTTCACGATGGCGGCATTCGAGAACGAATGCCCCCCAATCTGCTCGAGTCCTTCGTTGAACGTTACGGAGAACAGCTTGGGATTGAAGTCGAACGAGTGCTCGCCCAGCTCGCGCAGATGCGTCGGCAACACGACGGATGCCAGATTGGGCACCTCCCTGCATACGTGGGAGCCAAGCTTGGACACGATATGATCGTCAATGCTATCGGGGAAGACGATGGCAACCTTTTCGGTGATGCAGGCATCGATGCACGCCGTGCCGTCATCGAGCACGTGCGCATCGAAGCGCACGCCGTCGACATCGACGCCGATGATTGCACGATCAGGCGATGCATCTGGGCCCGAACTCATCTTGCTCCTTCGAAAACGCGGTTGCCGACTTGCTCAGTATACGACATTCGCGCAGGTCACCAAGTCGTGCCTTGTTCCCACCTCAATAGATTTGAATCCCTGGCTCCAAAATTGGACTATTATTGGACTACGACACCATTTTTTCAATAGACAAAAGAAAACAGGTCAGAGATTTAAGCCTCTGACCTGCGGTTTTGTGGTGGAGATGAGGGGATTCGAACCCCCGACCCCTACGTTGCGAACGTAATGCTCTCCCAGCTGAGCTACATCCCC
>JAUNJT010000135.1 GCA_030533105.1 Eggerthellaceae bacterium | reverse complement strand
CACGATGCCGATGGCGGCCAGCTCGATATCGCCGTGCGACGCAGAGAGGCGATTGATGACGATGTTGGTCAGGTCAAACAGGAATACGCTCAGCGCCGCTGGGACGCCTATCGTAAAGATGTTCCACTTCGACTCCGGGCGAATCCGCTCGATCCTACGGGGAATCTCCAACACGGATTCGACCCTGACGCGGCGATAGGTCGTGAGGAAGTAGACCAGGGAGGCGACGTTGGACAGCATCGTCGCGATGCCCGCGCCCATGACCTGGAAGCCGTCCGGCAGGATGACGAACATGAACAGGGGATCCAGGGCGATGTTTAAAAGTCCGCCCATGCCCAGTCCAAAGGCGGCTTCTCTGGAATAACCGGCGTTTCGCAGCATGAACGACATCACGTTGGACACGACGTTTGCCATGCCTCCGACGACCACCACAAACAGGAGGTACTGGCGGGCATAGCCGATCGTATTATCACTGGCGCCCAGCAGGCGAAGCAGCGGGTTCATGAATACAAAGCAGAGCAGCGAGAAGACGACGGAAGCAAGGGCAGCCATCGCGATCGTCCAGGAAGCGACCTTCCTGGCTTCCGTTTCATCCTTTCGCCCCATCAGGCGCACCATGAGACTGCCGCCGCCCACGCCAAACAGGTTGGCCAGCGCCCCCGCCATCAGGAATACGGTGAGCACCAGCGATGACGCGGCGACCATATAGGGATTGTTGGTGCGTCCGATGAACCACGTATCCGCCATGTTGTAGATCAATGCGATCAACTGGCTGATGATGGTGGGAACCGCCATGGTCAAAAGCGCCTTGGGTACGGCTACCGTTTCAAAGAGCGCGGTTTTCTGACGTGTCGAAGCCATTCTGTGCTCCTTTGGGTCATATTGGCAAAGCTATTCCTCACCAGGGATACGCTTCCCCTGTGTATGTGATGAACAACTCGCCGTCCTTGATGTGCCGTTTCGCCTCAAACAGGCAACGCAGGGCCTCGGCGTGTTCATAAGGCTCCAGCGGAGCCTTTGCGTTGCCCTCGTTGGTGCGCATCCAACCGGGGTGCAGACAGAGGATGTTCAGGTTCGTCTCGTCCTTCCAGGCGTTCCAAACCGTCTTGGTGATCATGTTGAGCGCTGCCTTCGTGACGGCATAATCCGTCATGTTCGTGCGATAGCACGCGCCGATGCTGCCGGCTTCAGAGGAAATGTTGACCACCAGCCCCATCCCGCTTTTCTTCAGCAATGGATAAAACGCCTGTATGACCCGCAACGGTCCCGAAGCGCCTACGTTCACCGAAGCGGCGATGTTGTCGGGATTCGCTTCCATCACGCCGGCATTGCAATCCGGCGCGGTGGTCACTGCGTTGTTGATAATCGTGTCAAGGTGATCGACCTGCGCGGCGACCGACTCGCTGGCAGCTCTGACGGACCGTGTGTCCGAGATATCCATGACGAGCACGGTCAGTTCCCCGGGATACTCGCGCAGCAGTTCGGTAAATGTATCGGTAGATTTCCGAACGCAGGCAAATACCCTGTCTCCATGCTCCAGATAGCGCCTGACCAGATTAAAGCCCAGTGCCTGCGGCCTGCCAGTGCCTGTGATCAAAATATTCTGCATAACAATCCTCCTTGAACGCTGATTCAATCCTAAAATACCAATTGGGTCAAAAGCATGTAGAGCAGTGTTCCCGCCAGTATGCTCAACAACGAATTCCGCTTCCATGCCTGTAGAAGGACGACGGCTGCGGCGGCAAGCAGTTCGGGCAGGCCATGGGGAGCCGAGGTGATTTGCACATCCTTCAGGCAGTAGACGACCAGCATGCCGATGAGCGCGGCAGGTAAAACGCTGCCAAGATAGACGATGTAAGCCGGAGTCCGTTTTCTGAAAACAAGGAAGGGCAGGAAGCGGAGCATCGCTGTCACAAACGCCATGACCGCTATGAGGGCGACTGCGTTCATGCGTTACCCTCCCTTCGCTTTCCCAGAAGCGTTAGTGCCAGCGTCATCAGCAGCATGGCGGGTATCAGGAATCGTTCGGATCCAAACAGGACAAGACACAGCAGCGTGCTCAGCAATCCCGTCAACGCCGGAACATGGTCGCGTGTATTCATCCATTGCTCGGTGAAAGACGCGATGAACAGCGCCGTCATTGAAAACTCGATTCCCGCGGTAGAAAACGGCAGCACCGCCCCGAGCAGGCTGCCCAGTACGCTTCCCGTCACCCAGTAGCACTGATTGAACAGCGATACGAAAAAGCGATACCGATGCGGGTCTTCGCCCTCAGGGACGCTTCCGTCGCACAAGAGCGAATACGTCTCATCCGTCAGAGCAAAAATCATATAGGGCTTGTATCTTCCAGCGCCTTTGTATGGCCTGATCATCGATATGCTGTAGAACAGGTGGCGCGCGTTGACCATCACCGTTGTGAGTATGGCGGACAGCACCGAAGCGCCGCCCGCCAGCAGGCCCACGCCGACGTACTGCATGGAGCCGGCATAGATGAAAACGCTCATGGCCAGCGCATACCACACGCCAAATCCTGCACCGCGCAGAAGAATGCCGAAACCGATCCCCAGCACCACGTATCCGGCCATCACCGGCAGCGTTTTCACAAAAGCTTCTTTACATATCAGAGACTTCATATGCTTCAACAGATCGAATGTCCGCTTCAAAACACTTTACTCAGTAATACATGTCGAATCCATTCTCAAGGCGATCCACATAGACCTTTCCGGCATCATACAGCGCCGGGAGGATGTATTCTCTGTTGTAGCGCACCACGGGAATGCGGTCATACGCTCGCATGCCCATATGGGTAAGACCCCGCTCCAGCTGGGTCAGGCATTCCAGCGTGCCCCTGCCGGTGCCGCCCGCGCAGGTGATGAGAATACAGCGCTTCTCCGTCAGAAAATGGTTGTGTGTGGCATCACATCTGCGAAGTCGGTCAAAGAACGCCTTGAAGCATTCCGTCATGTCCGACCAGTAGACGGCGCTGA
>JAUNJT010000012.1 GCA_030533105.1 Eggerthellaceae bacterium | reverse complement strand
TTTGACGGTCGAGCTCGAGCGCGAAGCTACCGCTGAAGAGATCACTGCCGCCATGAAGGCTGCAGCCGAAGGCCCCATGAAGGGCATCCTCGAGTATACGGAAGAGCCGATTGTCTCCTGCGACATCATCGGCAATCCGCACTCCTCGATCTTCGATAGCAAGCTCACCATGGTGCTCGGAGGAAAGAGCAACCTCGTGAAGTGCGTATCCTGGTACGACAACGAGTGGGGTTATTCCTGCCGTGTCAAGGATCTCGCGAAGATTCTGTAAGGCTTTCATCACTGCGCTACTTTCGGGTAGCGCAGTTTTTTGTTTGGCAAGGAAATACTTGGATGAAAGGGGATAAGATGGCTGACATCAGGACCATCGATCAGCTGGATGCCTCAGGAAAACGCGTATTGCTCCGCGTGGATTTCAACGTGCCGATCAAAGACGGCGTTTTAACGGATGACGTCCGCATCCGCGAGGCGCTTCCCACGATCAAGCGCCTCGTTTCCCAAGGCGGGCGCGTCATCATCATCGCGCATCTGGGTAGGCCTTCCGGCAAGGGTTATGAGATGGAGTACTCCTTACGTCCCGTTGCCATGCGCTTATCCGAGCTCATGGGTCAGCCTGTAAGGTTTGCGGCTGACACCATCGGTCCTGAGGCGAAGGCGAAGTCGGAGGCTTTGCAAGACGGCGAGATCCTCATGCTCGAGAACCTCCGCTTCGATGCTCGCGAGAAGAAATGCGATCCCGAGTTCTGCGCCGCCCTCGCTTCGCTTGCCGATGTGTTCGTGAATGACGCGTTCGGTGCTGCGCACCGTGCCCATGCATCCATTTCCGGTGTCGCGGAGCTCCTTCCGTCCTACGCGGGATATCTGATGGCCAAGGAAGTCGATACCATCACGGGTATGCTCGACAATCCCAAACGCCCCTTCGTTGCGATATTGGGCGGCTCGAAGGTTTCCGACAAGATCAAGATCATCGACTCGCTCATCGACAAGGCGGATACGCTCATCATCGGCGGCGGCATGTGCTTCACCTTCCTCGCCGCCATGGGCAAGGAAGTCGGCCTGTCGCTTAAAGAGGAGGATTGGATCGAACGCGCCGGCCAGATGATCGAAAAGGCGGCCGAGAGAGGCGTCGATCTTCTGCTTCCCATCGATGTGGTCGCAGCCGATAGCTTCTCGCAGGATGCCAAGACCTGCGTCGTAAGCGTCGATGAGATGCCTTCTGACATGATGGGCCTTGATATCGGCCCTCAAACGGCTCGTCTGTATGCCCATGCCATCGATAAGGCCGCTTCCGTGTTCTGGAACGGACCCATGGGCGTGTTCGAGTGGAAGGCGTTCGAGTACGGCACGAAGGCCGTTGCCGTTGCCGTTGCAGCGAATTTCGATGGAGAGACCATCATCGGTGGCGGCGACAGCGTCGCGGCTGTCAATAAGTTCGGCCTCGCCGACATGATGACGTTCATTTCAACTGGTGGTGGCGCCTCGATGGAGCTCGTGCAAGGCGAGAAGCTCCCTGGCGTCGAAGCGCTCAAGTAAAGGAGGCTTTACATGGCACGTAAACCCGTTATGGCCGGCAACTGGAAGATGAACAACACGACGGGAGAAGCTGTCGTATTAGCCCAGGAGATCTCGAACCGTTACTATCGCGACTGGTCTGACAAGGTCGACATCGTCGTATGCCCTCCGTTCGTCGACCTGAAGTCCGTCTACAACGTCTTCGAGTTCGATCATGCGCGCATCGGTGTTGGCGGGCAGGATGTCTTCTGGGAGAAGTCCGGTGCGTATACTGGCGAGATCTCCCCGCATATGCTCAAGGAAATCGGTTGCACCCATTGCATCATCGGCCATTCGGAGCGTCGTACGATGTTCGGTGAGACCAATGAATTCGTCAACCGCAAGGCCAAGGCCCTCATCGCAGAGGGCTTGACCCCGATCATCTGCGTAGGGGAGTCCCTTGCCGTGCGCGATGAGGGAACCACGAATGAATTCGTCACCGCTCAAGTCGATGCTGCGTTTGCGGGCATCGAGGAAGCGCAGGCTGCGAAATGCATCATCGCTTACGAGCCTATCTGGGCGATCGGTACTGGCCGCACGGCGACTCCCGAGCAAGCCGATGAGGTTTGCCGCGTGATCCGTGAGAAGATAGAGGAGCTTTACAGCAAAGACCTTGCCGAGGGTATGCGCATCCTCTATGGTGGCTCGATGAATGTCGGCAACGTCGAAGGTTTGATCGCCTGTCCCAATATCGACGGTGGTCTCATCGGCGGAGCGGCGCTCAAAGCGGATTCCTTCTGTGATTTGATAAAGGCGTGCATGTAATGAAACAAGCTTGGGATAAACCGCCGGTATGTCTCATCATCATGGATGGTTTCGGCCTCGATGAGCCATCGGATAAAAATGCCATAAGCCTTGCGAATAAACCGTTCCTCGATGATTTGTTCGCGCATCGTCCATTCATCCAATTGCAAGCTTCGGGGGAGGCCGTCGGCCTCCCTGAAGGGCAGATGGGCAACTCGGAGGTCGGGCATCTGAACATCGGCGCTGGTCGTGTGGTCTATCAGGAGCTCACGCGCATCAACAAGGCATGCAAGGATGGTTCCCTTGCTTCCAATGAGGTGCTTATCAGCGCATTCGACAACGCTTTAAAGGATGGCAGCGTGCTCCATCTGATGGGTCTGCTCTCCGATGGCGGCGTGCATTCCAACAACGAGCACCTATATGCGCTCATGCGCCTTGCGCGTGACAAGGAGATCCCTCAAGTGTTCGTCCATTGCCTTATGGACGGTCGCGACGTTCCCCCGAAAAGCGGGCTCGATTACATCTGCGAGCTTATGGATGTCATGGCCGAGCTTGAGAGTGCGAGCACGCATTTTGTGCTGGCGAGCATCCAAGGCAGGTATTACGGCATGGATCGCGATACCAGGTGGGATCGTATCCAGAAGGGTTACGAGGCGCTTGTGTGCGCTACACCCTACGAGGCTCTTGACCCGCGTGAGGTCATGGAACGCTCATATGCAAACGACGTGACCGACGAGTTCGTCATTCCCGTAGCGCTGCAGGATCGCGGCATGAAGGACGGCGATAGCGTCATCTTCTTCAACTTCCGTCCAGACCGTGCGCGTCAGATCACCCGCGCCATCACGGAGCCCGATTTCGATTTCTTCGAGCGCGCACGTGTGGCTAACGTCGATTTCGTATGCCTAACGGAATACGATCCGACGATCAAGGCTCCCGTCGCTTTCGCGAAGGAGTTCCCGCAAAACGTCCTCGCCGACGTGCTTTCGGAAGCGGGCCTTACGCAATACCACATCGCCGAGACAGAGAAGTACGCCCATGTGACCTTCTTCTTGAACGGCGGGGTTGAGGCTCCTAAGGAAGGGGAGGAGCGCAAGCTCATCGCGAGCCCCCATGTCGCCACATATGATCTGCAACCTGAGATGAGCGAACCGGAAGTCGCTTCCACGCTCGCACAGGCGATCCGTGACGATGCCGCCGACGTCTATATCGTGAACTTCGCGAATTGCGATATGGTGGGCCATACAGGCATCATTCCAGCAGCCGTCAAGGCGGTCGAAGCCGTTGACGCGGGTGTTGCACTCGTATGCGGGGCTATTGCCGAAAAGGGCGGTACGGTGCTTTTGACCGCCGACCACGGCAATGCCGATTGCATGGTCGCAGAGGATGGCAGCCCGCATACGGCGCATACCACCGCTCCGGTTCCGTGCGTGATCATCGATTATTCCGATCATGCGTATACGTTCGGGGCAACAGGTGGTGCGCTCTGCGATCTGGCGCCTACGATCTTAGAGATGCTCGGTATGGAGCAGCCTCCTGAAATGACTGGGAAAAGCCTGCTTGCATAATGGGTTCGGGATGCGTATAATACACTCTTTGCGTACACTAAACAGTTAGGTAAAAGAAAGGCATATCATCTTGAACGCCTTAGTAATCATCTTCCTGGTCTTGCTGGTGCTTTCCGGCGTTGGCTTGGTTATCTTCATCTTGCTCCATTCGGGCAAGGGAACTGGCATTTCCGATATGATCGCCAGCTCCATGTACAGCTCGGTTTCCGGAACGAGCATCGTCGAGAAGAATCTCGACCGCATCACCATCATCTGCGCCATCGTTTTCCTGCTTTCGCTCATCATCCTGATGATCATCTATCCGCAGGGAACGATTAACGCGGGCTAAGCGGATTCGCGCAAAAAATCCTACTTCACAAGCAGGTGATTTTGCGCTACGATTCCTACCGTTGCTTTTGCAACACGTATGTCGGAGTGGTGGAACGGCAGACACGCTAGCTTGAGGTGCTAGTGCCCAAACCTCGGGTGTGCGGGTTCAAATCCCGCCTCCGACACCAAATTCTCGAGCGTCGCATTCCTGCGGCGCTTTTTTATTGGCAAAGCCCTTTTGACACGATAGGGGGCAGAAAAAGAAAAAGACCAACCGTCTTGGTTGGTCTGGAATTCGTGGTGGGCGATAGAAGATTTGAACTTCTGACCCCTACCGTGTCAAGGTAGTGCTCTCCCCCTGAGCTAACCGCCCGAATAGCTGCAAGTTTTCAATCAGCGATGCACAAGTCTAACAGATTATCTGTTGCTGTCAATCGGTAATATTTCAAATTTAGCCTTGCCAAGCACCCCGCGAGTCTTTATAATACCTTTTTGCGCGCGGACATGGCTCAGCTGGTAGAGCACAACCTTGCCAAGGTTGGGGTCGCGGGTTCGAACCCCGTTGTCCGCTCCACTGATGACAGAGGCCGGCTGATTTGGCCGGCCTTTTTCATAAGGTGGCGAGATGGCCAAGTGGTAAGGCAGAGGCCTGCAAAGCCTTCATCACCGGTTCGAATCCGGTTCTCGCCTCCATAAGACTTTTCGACCTGGGCATTACGCCCAGGTTTTTTTATCCCATTATGATTTGGTTTCTAAGCTTGATTGATTCTGATGCCGACGAAGATGGCATCATCGGAGATGTCGACGGAATACACATCAGAAAGCTTCAATGCCGAGATGCGCCACGTGTATTCTTCTTCGTCGATCTCGATAGTGCCGGTCTGATACGTATTGCCTGAAGTATCGGTACCAGATTCCTTCATCTCGGAATCCGCCAAACCTTGCTGGCTTATGGCGCTCGCGATGGCGGCATCGATGCTTCCGGATTTGAAGTCGGCATAGCGTACGCGGATGCCTGACGCAGGATCAGAGCTTATGGACAGTTCCCAACCGCCGTAGAGGAGCTGGGCCGCCTTAGGAGCCTCGAGCTTGTTGATGCCTTTTTCGTAATAAGACTGCGCATCCTCAGCTGAAAGCGTCGAGGGAGCATGGAAAAGCACGTAGGTGTTCCCGGAAGGATCGCTTGACGGTATCTCGAAGTGGGAGATTCCATTAGCATCGAGATCGGCTACGACCTCATCGGCGCTCCATCCTACATATGATTCCAGATACGGATAATCGGCAGACACTTCTTGGGAGAGTGCATCTTCGATGGCTGCCTGGGTACGTGCTGGGGCCTGGAGGACCGTGTAGTTGTAATACAGAAACGCTCCGACGCCCACGATTGCGGCGATGAGCACGATGATGAGGGCGAACTTCTTATATGAGCTCGGGAAAAGCGGCGCGCGTTCGAGTGCTGAAGCGTCGTAGTACCGTACGTTTTCATTCGTACGCTGTTGTGACATTTTTCTGCTAACCATGAGCCCACACTTTCCATGAGCAGGTATCGCCGCTACAATCTACACGATTATACCATTGCGGTTTAGATGCGGCACGATTTCCATAGTAAGTGCTGCAGGTTGCGTAAAACCCGAAACATCCGCGCAGAGGGGCACATTCGTTGATCGAGATCTTAGCAATATTCACAACGCCTGAAGCATGGATCTCCCTTATCACGCTTATCTTTCTGGAAATCATCTTAGGCGTCGATAATCTGGTATTCATCTCGATCACCTCCTCAAGGCTTCCTGAGGAAAAGCAGCATCTCGGTCGTAAGCTCGGCTTGGCCGGCGCGCTTTTCATGCGCATACTCTTCTTGTGCTTTGCATCATATCTGGCGAGCATGGTCGAGCCTCTCTTCTCGATTCCGTTCGGTGAGTCCACATTCGATGTTTCCGTGCACGACATCATCATGTTCGCCGGTGGCATCTATCTGATTTATAAGGGCATCAAAGAGCTGGTCGATGTGATCCGCCTTACGGATGTGGTTGCAGAGGATACGCATGACATGAGTCTTTCGCGTAAGATCGGCTTGCCTCAGGCAGTCGGTACCATCATGATCATGGATATCGTATTCTCCATCGATTCGGTCATCACCGCCGTAGGCCTCGCGCAGTATCTGATCATCATGATCCTCGCCGTGATGATCGCCGTGTTCATCATGATGGCTTTCATCGACCCGATCGCGGATTTCATCAACCATCATGTCGAGATGAAGATCCTGGCGCTCTTCTTCATCACCGTCATCGGCATCCTCCTCTTGAGCGAGGGCCTGCACATCAACTCGGGCATCGTGGTCCTTGACATGTATGTGGAGAAGCTCATGGTGTATTTCGCCATGATATTCAGCTTCGTGATCCAGCTCATCCAGATGCGCTACAACAAGAACCTGCGCAGGTACCAGATCGACGGTCCGAAGGACATCGACGACTAGCTTCTCGCCTCTATGAAATGAGCCGCATATGCGGCTCATGAACTGTTATTGCACGTATTATCGGTTGCTATCAGGCTATTCCTTCTCATACATGCTGTAGCCCTCATCGGAGACGATGAAGCGTGCAGCATGGGGGAGTATGCGTGCCGTGAAGGGCTTTGCGATATTCGTGACCTCGCCGTCGTACTGGATCTCTGCGGGGGGATCTGAGACGACGCTGACGCATTTCGCACGATGCACTTCCATGATGTCGCTACGCGATGCGTAATGACCGTTTTGGTTGAGGATCGCATCTTTGAGCGCGGGGATGAGCTTTAAGGCGTTATCGGCCTTTAAGACGACGACATCGAGCCAGCCATCACGTGGACGGTTGTTTTCGACAAGTGAGATATCGAATTGTATCTTCGAGAAATTGATGACGAGCACCGCCAGGCCATCGCGTTCTATGGTCGTATCGTCGAGCGTGATGGTGAAGTGCGACAACTCCGGACGAGGGTTCTCGAGAGCAGCTGCGAAGTATGCTCCGGGGCCCAAGAACCGTTTGGAGGAAAGCGCCGACTTCATGATGGTCGCATCCCAGCCAGCTCCAGCGATATTGCCGAAACCGTAGGTATTGCCTTCGATATTGAGCTCCGCAATATCGAAATCGAGCGTCTTGCCCTCGCGTACGAGTTTCGCGAGCGCGTGCGGTTCATTCGGGGAGAGCAGGTTTAGGGCGAGCAGGTTCGCCGTGCCGGCAGGGAAGGGCATGATCGGCACGCCGGAATGGGCGAGCGCGTACGCTACGGTGGTTACGGTACCGTCTCCCCCTGACGCGACGACCGCATCGAAAGTGTGGGCATCGTAAAGCAGCGTCCTGATATCGGTCTGGCCAGATGTGGAACGCAAGACGACTTCGTCGCCGTCTTGCTCGAAGTGCCGCATGAAGTCATAGATCGCGCCATCACCGTATCCGGAGCTCATGTTGTTGATGACGAGCAGTTTCACGTTTTCCCCTTCGTTTGCCTACCGCGTGCTGATAAAATATATATTACCATTGCAAGAAGGTTAGTTCTTCCATCGGCTGGTGTACGTCGCGTGTTTGCTTGCCGCATCCATCCGATCGACGCAGCTTTAACGAGGTATGTAAACGTGCTTATAACCACACAAGAAGAGTTCGAGGCATTCTTAAAACGCGTCGAACGATCCTCTGTCCTTGCCATCGACACCGAATTCCTCAGGGAGAGGACGTATTATTCCAAGCTGTGCCTCTTGCAGATGGCGACGCCTGACGAGGTCGCGCTCATCGATCCTTTTTCTGTTACCGATCTTGGCGTGATGGCTTCCACCTTGCAAAATCCTGCCATCACCAAGGTTTTCCATGCAGGCTCGCAAGATCTAGAGATCCTTTATCGCGAGGTCGGCGTGTTGCCGACTCCCATATTCGACACGCAAGTCGCAGCAACGCTGTTGGGTTATTCCCTCCAGGTCGGGTATGCGGTTTTGGTTTCATCGATATGCGGCGTGACCCTGAAAAAGGCCGATTCGTATACCGATTGGTCGCGTAGGCCGCTTGCAGACTCGCAACTCCAATATGCAGCCGATGACGTGCTGTATCTTCCGACCATCTATCAGACGATGGTCGATGAGCTTACAGAGAAGGGCCGCCTTGCCTGGCTCGATGATGATTTCGTGCGGATGAGCGATCCCGCCCATTACGTGTCCGATCCTTACGAACGCTATCGCAGGCTAAAGCGGGTTTCGCATCTTTCCCAGCGCCAGCTATCCGCCGCACGCGAGCTCGCGGCGTGGCGGGAGATCGAGGCGTCGAAGCGCAACATCCCGCGCAAATGGGTGATGACTGACGAGCAGATCGTCGAGGTCTGCCGTCGCGAAGCGCGCACGATCGATGAGCTGTTCTTGATCCGCGGCGTGAGGGATTCGCTTTCAACGCGCGATGCGCGCGCTGTCGTCTCAGCGATAACGAAGGGTCTCGATGCGACTGAGGAGGAGTTGCCGATCTCCGAGTCCGATCCGCATCGCGAAGCCAACGTCGACTCCGCGCTCGATCTCATGGAAGCGATTGCGCGCGTCCGTTCCAAGGAATTCGGTATCGCGATGCAGATCTTGGCCCCGCACGCAGATCTCGTGAAACTCGCACGCGGTTACTATGACGATTGCGAGCTTATGCGCGGATGGCGCAAAGCCATGCTTGGCGACGAGCTCGTCAAGCTCCTCAATGGCGAGCTTGCGCTCTCGCTCAAAGATTTAGAGCTTTCCATCTCAGTTCTTTCCGATAGCGATAAGGCAGGGGAGTAACCATGGGCGATGCGCATGAGGCACTTTCCGTTTCTGCAGCGCTGAACCTTGCGAAGAAGGCCTTGGAAGGCATTGTCGTACGCATCATCGGCGAGGTCTCCGAAGTATCCATCAAAGCTGGTTACAAGGCGGTGTATTTCTCCATCAAGGATGAGAAATCAAGCTTGCCCTGCATGATGTGGAACAACCGCTATGCGGAATGCGATGTCGATCTGCGCGTCGGCATGCTCGTGGAGTTGACGGGCAGGTTCTCGCTGTATGCGGCGAAAGGCCGCATGAATTTCGATGTGTTCACCATCTCGAAGGCGGGCGAGGGAGATTTGCGTCTCAAAGTCGCCAATCTGGCGAAGAAGCTTGCTTCCGAGGGGCTCATGGACGCGTCTAGAAAGCGTCCTGCGCCCGCATTCGCTACGACCATAGGTCTTGTTACCTCCCCGCGCGGTGACGCCGTGCACGACGTTCTGCGCACTCTAAGGCGCCGTTTCCCAATCGCACGCGTTGTCTTCGCAGGAGTTCCCGTCGAGGGTGATAAAGCTGCCTTGGGGATAATAGAGGGCATCAAATGCGTCGTCGATGCGGGAGCAGAGATGGTGCTCGTCGTTCGCGGAGGCGGTTCGTATGAGGATCTGATGCCCTTCAATGATGAGGGCCTCGCACGTGCGATAGCCTCTTGTCCTGTTCCCGTTATCACGGGTATCGGGCACGAGCCGGACACGACGATCGCCGACATGGTGGCCGATGTGCGCGCTTCCACGCCTACGGGTGCTGCTCAGGAGGCGAGTCCTGCTCCCGAATTGCTCCGTGAGCTATTCGTTCGCCGCAGCATGGAACTGGATAATTCGATCAAGCACCGCATCGATGCTGAAGAGGGCAAGGTCGAACGTTATCTGAACAAACCCATCTTCTTAGATTCCACGGAGCTTTTGGCGCAAGCCTATCTTGCGACCGACTCGCTCGCTTCACGCCTCTCTAGTGCGCTTCCAGGCAACATGAAGCGTAACGAGGATGATCTTGCGTATGCGAAGACGAAGCTTACCGCCATGCTCCCACATCTTCTTGGCCGCTATGATTATGAGGTTAAGGCATCATATGAGGCGATGCAAAACCAAAAGGATGCTCTGCTCGTTCCGTATGAGCATGCGATGTCACTTGCAGCATCGCGCCTGCATGATCTCTCTCCTCTCGCCGTTCTCGGTAGAGGCTATTCGATGGTGCAGGATACGGAGGGTTCCATCGTCAAGTCGATCGAGAGCATAGCCGTCGACGATCGGCTGGACGTCTTTTTCTCCGACGGTGGTTTTACGTGCGTGGTGACAGATATACCACCTTGTGGCGGAGATATGCGCATAGTCGATTTAAACGATCTAGATGATAGAGATGATGATACGGACCCCGTATCTGAAGAGTGGAAGGAAACACTATGGTAGAGACGCAAACAGACCCGGGTTCCCTTACGTTCAAGGAGGCCATGGACGAGCTCGACGGCATCGTCGCATCGCTTGAAAGCAACACGCTTGAGCTCGAGGAAAGCCTTCTGCGCTACGAGCGCGGCGTTGCGCTTCTTGCATCGTTGCAGACGCGCCTTACCCAAGCACGTCAGCAGGTCGATGAACTGATGGGCAAGTTGGAGCAGATTCCTGAAGACGAGGTGAACGATACCACGCTTTCTTAAGCGGCCTTGTTTTCGCATGCATGCGAACCGTCTGCCGATTGTGTGCATCATACGTATGTGATTGAGTTTCTCCAATTCTTAAAATATATTAATCGGAACACAAAAAGGAGTAACTCATGAATGTTCTGGTCATCAACGCAGGCTCGTCCTCATTGAAATACCAGCTTCTCAACGTCGAAACCCAGCGCGTCTTAGCCAAGGGTGTTTGCGAATGCGTCGGTTCTCCTGAATCCTTCATCAAGCACGGCATCGATGATAACGAGGTCAAGATCATGACCCCGCTCGAGGATCACAACGCCGCCATGGCGCTCGTTCTCGAGAATCTCACCTCCGGTCCCAACAAAGCCATCGATTCTCTCGAAGAGATCGGTGCGGTAGGCCATCGCATCGTCCAAGGTGGCAAATACTTCGATCGTTCGGTTTTAGTCGATGACGATGTCATCCAAAAGATCGACGAGCTTGCCGAGCTCGCTCCTTTGCATAACAAGCCCGCGCTCATGGGCATTTACGCATGCCAGAAGCTCATGCCTGACATTCCTCAGGTAGTCGTGTTCGATACGTCGTTCTTCCAGACGCTTCAGCCCCATGTGTATACGTACCCGATTCCTCTCGAGCTTTCCGAGAAGTACTCCATCCGCAAGTACGGCGCGCATGGCACTTCGCATCGCTATATCGCCGAGCGTGCAGCTATCGTGCTCGATGAGCCCCTTGACGATCTGAAGCTCATCACGTGCCACTTGGGGAATGGGTGCTCCGTTTCCGCTATCGACCACGGCATCGCCATCGATACGTCGATGGGATTAACGCCGCTCGACGGCTTGATGATGGGTACGCGCTGCGGCTCGATCGACCCTTCGATCGTTACGTTCTTGATGGAGCATGAAGGGCTTTCCACCGAAGAGATGAACACGCTCCTCAACAAGAAGTCCGGCCTTCTGGGCATTTCTGGGATTTCCAATGACTTGCGCAGCGTGCGCACCGCCTCCGAAGCGGGCGACGAGCGTGCGATGCTCGCGTATGCGATGTATTCGTATTCGGTGAAGAAGTACATCGGCCAATACATGGCAGTCATGGGCGGCGTCGATGCTATCGTGCTCACTGCTGGCGTTGGCGAGAACTGCGAGAAGATGCGCAGGATGATCTTCTCAGGCTTGCAGCCCTTAGGCATCGTGCTCGATGAGGAGCGCAACCGCGAAGTCGGCTTCGAGCGCGAGATCTCGACCGATGATTCCGATGTCTGCATCATCATCATCCCGACGAATGAGGAGTACATGATCGCCCGTGATACCTACGAGATCATCCAAGAGGGTATCTACTAAAGAGCGGCATCCAAACATCAGTGCAAAACGAAGGCCCCTTTCGGGGCCTTATCTTTTGGAATATTGCCTTGTTCTTGGCTATTCAGCGGCGCGCGCTTGTGCCTGGACGCATGTGATGGCGATGACGCCGGCGATATCGGCTGCCGAGCATCCACGCGACAGGTCGTTGACGGGAGCGGCGAGACCTTGCGTGAGCGGGCCGTATGCCTCTGCATGCGCGAGGCGTTGCACGAGCTTGTATCCGATGTTGCCGGCATCGAGGTCGGGGAAGATGAGTACGTTCGCTTTGCCTGCGACGGAGGAGTCGGGAGCTTTTGAGGCACCGACCTCGGGAACGATCGCTGCATCGAGCTGAAGCTCGCCATCCAACAAGACATCTGGAGCGAGTTCCTTAGCGATGCGGGTAGCCTCGACAACTTTGGCGGTCTCGTCGTTTTTAGCGGAGCCGTAGCTCGAATGCGAAAGCATTGCGACGATAGGCTCGGTTCCGATGATGGATTTCCAGGTCTTCGCGGAATTGACGGCGATGTGAGCGAGCCGCTCGGCATCGGGCTGCACTTCAAGGCCGCAATCGGAGAAGAGGAAGGTGCCGTTCTCTCCAAGAGCGCAATCGGGGACTACCATCACGAAATACGAGCTCACGAGCTTAACACCTGGTTGGGTGCGGAGAATCTGGAGAGATGGACGGAGAACGTCGCCTGTGGCATTGCAGGCACCTGCGACCATGCCATCGGCGCGTCCGGTTTTCACCATCATGACGCCGAAGTACAAGACGCTGTCGATAAGCGAATAGGCCTTCTCAAGGGTCACGCCCTTATGGGCGCGGAGCTCGGCGAGCTTCTCGGCGAACTCATCGCGCAAATCCGAGGTTTTCGGGTCGACGATGGTCGCGCCTTTCAGGTCGATGCCCGATTTGGCGATCTCGGTCGGATCGCCGAGGATGATCAGGTTCGCATAACCTTGGTCGAGCACGATCTTCGCAGCCTCAAGCGTGCGGATATCGTTTCCTTCAGGTAAGACGATGGTTTTTACATCGGTTTTCGCTTGCGCGATCATGGAATCTAAGAAACGGGGCATGAGCTTTCCTTTCATCGGTTATCTGAAGTTTATCTGAATATTTCAATAATCCCAATCATCAATCTTTAAGAGGATACAATGCAAAGCGGATGCATCAGATGCGTCTGTTTTCATGCACATAGTGAGAGGATTCCCATGGCAGTTCGTTACGCTGATTTTAAAGATATCGATATCACCTCATTCGATGTCTTAGTGGTCGGTAGCGGTTTCGCTGGCAGCGTTATCGCTCGAGAGATGGCCGAACGCGGCGATAAACGCGTTTTGATCATCGAGAAACGCTCCCATATCGGCGGTAACATGTATGATTCCTACGATGACGCAGGCATCCTCATCCATAACTATGGCCCGCACATCTTCCATACGAACGACAAGCGCGCATTCGATTACGTATGCCGCTTCACCGAGTGGCGCGATTATCAGCACGAGGTGCTCTCGAATTGGTACGGCACGTACATGCCGGTACCGTTCAACAAGAACTCCATGCGCATCGTCTACGGCCCCGAGAAAGCGCAATACTACATCGACAAGCTGATCGATACCTTCGGCGATGAGCGCAAGGTCACCATCAACGAGCTGCGCTCACAAGATGACGAAGATCTTGCCGAGATCGCCGATTTCGTGTACAAGAACGTGTTTTTGTACTACACCCAGAAGCAGTGGGGTCTTACTCCCGAAGAGGTCGATCCTTCGGTTACGGCGCGCGTGCCGGTCTTCATCTCCGAGGATAACCGTTACTTCCAGGATGCCTATCAGGGCATGCCTGCACATGGCTACACGCCGCTTTTCGAGAACATGCTCGATCACGAGAACATCACGGTGTGTTTGAACACCGAGGCGGAAAGCGTCTTCGAGCTCGTGTTCGAGAGCAGGGCGGAGGATGCGCCGCTCAAGGCCATCCGCGTGAAGGATGTGGATTTCACAAATCCGATCATCTACACCGGTCCCTTAGATGAGCTGTTCCTCTCGCGTTTCGGGCGGCTGCCGTACAGAAGCCTCGATTTCGATTTCGAGACCTTGGATCAAGAGGCGTATCAGCCTTGCGGCACCGTGAACTACACCGTCACGGAAGACTTCACGCGTATCACCGAGTTCAAGTATCTGACCGGTCAGGAAAGCCCGCGTACGACCATCATGCGCGAGTACAGCAAGGTCTACGAGGACCCGATGACCCAGACGCCGTATTACGCCATCATCAACGATGAGAACAACGCCCATTACCAGCGTTATAAGAGCCTCACGGATCATCTTCCGAACTTCTATGCGTTGGGCCGTTTGGCTGAGTACCGCTATTACAACATGGACGTGATCATCGGCCGTGCGCTCGCCCTTGCTGATGAGTTGCTGAAGTAATGATGCTCAGATATTCGAAAAGCGTCACATTCGCTGTTCCGTGCTATAACTCGGCAGAGTATATGGACACGTGCATCGAGTCCATCCTGAAATGCGGTGACGACATCGAGATCATCATCGTCGACGACGGGTCGACGAAGGATGAGACTCCGAGAAAAGCCGACGAGTGGGCGGAGAAGTATCCGACCATCATCCGCGCCATCCATCAGGAGAACGCAGGTCATGGCGGCGCGGTCAACACGGGTCTTTTGAATGCGCGAGGGCGCTATTTCAAGGTCGTCGATTCCGATGATTGGCTGGATGAGGAAGCCATGCAAAAGGTCATGGCTTACATTCGCCCGCAGTGCGAGCTCCACTATCCGACGGATCTCATCGTTGCGAATTACGTGTACGAGAAGGTTCATGAGAACAAGCGCACCGTTATGCACTATCGCAATGTGTTTCCCCAGGATGATCAATTCACATGGGAGGATATCGGGCATTTCCATGCGAGCCAGTATCTATTGATGCATTCGGTGTTCTATCGGACCGATTTGCTGCGCGATCTGAACCTGAAGCTGCCCGAGCATTGCTTCTATGTCGATAACATCTTCGTATATGCGCCACTGCCCAAGGTCAAAACGATCTATTACATCGATGTCGATGCGTATCGGTATTACATCGGCAGAGAAGGCCAGAGCGTGAACGAAGACGTCATGAAGTCGCGCATCGACCAGCAAATCACCATCACGAAGGTCATGATCGATGCAGCGCAGCTTCCCGATGACGTCGAGTGCAAGAATCTCGAGCGCTACATGGAGAACTACCTCTCGATGATGATGTGCATCTGCTCGATCTTCTTGCGCATGATCGATACCGATGAGGCGGAAGCTAAGCGCAAGGAGATCTGGAATTACCTTAAGGAGCATAATCCGAAGTGCTATAAGAGCGTACGTCGTCATCTGATCAACAGATGCACGAACCTTCCCTCGGCCCTAGGTCGCAAGGCGGGGATCGTGGGATACCATGTCGCTCAGAAGATTTTCAAGTTCAACTAGCTTGCCCATCAAAACCCTGCATTCAAAATGCCCCGATTGCGGGGCATTTTCATCAAGGGAACTTATCCGCGGCTTGCTTTAGAGGTCATCATCCTCGCCGTAGCCGAAGATCACCCTTCTCATGGCGGTGATGAGCTGTTCGTTCTCATCGTGTTTGCGCACCGACACGCAGAAGCAGCGATTGTCTGGCAGTCCCGGAGTGTTCTGGAGCGTGCGTACCATGAAGCCTGAGAGCTGGAGCCTATGCATCAGATCATTCACGTCGCGTACTCCCAAATCGAGGCCTGCTTCGTTGTTGAAAGAGCATAAGACGTAGTTCGCCTCGGCGGGGAAGATCTTCACGCCGGGGATGAGGTTGAGCATGCACTGCATCCAGGGAATCTCGACTTCGAGCAGATCACGGGCACGTTCGATGTATGCACCTTGGTTCTTCAGATGAACGGACAGAGCTTCTCCGAACATGCTCACATTCGTGTTGTCGAAGAACTGCTCGATTTGCGCGATGGTGTCGGGGTGCGCGACGCAGTAGCTTATCGGGATGCCCGGGATCGCGAAGGTGTTGCAGAGCGAGCGGATGACGATGAGATTGCGGTATTGGCGTGTAAGCCCGATCATAGACTCGCCGCCCAAGGTGAGCTCGATGCCGCTTTCATCGAGGATCACCCATTTGCAATTCTGCAGGTACTTGATGAGCGTCGGCTTCGCGAGCAGGCGGCTCGTGGGATAGCACGGGTTGGCCAATATCGCCGCATCGAATTCGATGCCATTGTTACGCGCGATGATCGGATCGGGGACGATGAAGCTCGAGGGGCTAGTGATCTCGGAAATCAAATGCCCTGCATTGTTGATCGCCAATGCGTATTCCGCTGGACCAGGGGTCGTGATGCCGACGGTGCACGGCTGGTAGGTCTGTGCGACGGCGCGGATCATCTCGTCGACGCTCGTGCCGCACAAAAACGACTCTACGGGCAGATCGAAGTACCGTGAGAGGCTCGTCCTCAAGGCATGCGAATCGCGATCGGGGAGATAACCATGCTCACCGCGCTCCATCGCCGCGATGATCGCATCGGTGAATTCCGGCGGTGTTCCCAGCGGGTTGCTGGCGGTCGAGAAGTCGATCCACGTGAACTCGCTTCTCAGCTCCGCCGGCGGGGGAAGAATCGTTTCGGGAGGCTGTACGGCCGCATCGCGGACGTTGTCTGCCATCATGAAATCATATGCTTCAAGCGGTTCGTAGGAATCCATGCGTAATACCTGATCTATCGCTATAGGGGATGGTGCGTGAGGGCAACAATTCTACACCAAGATATTTACGTGCATCAAGCAGATGCCGAACGCCAAAAACGCCAAATGAATCGGGTATATTCACGCCTATTTACCGTATAATTAATCAGTTGTGCAAATGTAGTGTTTTATACAAAGGGGTTGTGATCTACGTGGCCAATAGTTACAAAGACACGATGAACCTTCCGAAGACCGATTTCGCGATGAGGGCGAACCTTCCGCAGAACGAGCCTGCGCGTCTTGCGAAATGGGATGACGAGCAGATTTATTGGCGCGTCATCGAGAAGAACAAGGATGGCGAGCCGTTCGTTTTGCATGATGGTCCTCCATATGCGAACGGTCCGATCCATATCGGTCATGCGTTCAATAAGATCTTGAAGGACTTCGTCTTGAAGAGCCATGCGCAGCGCGGCTTCTTCACGCCCTACATCCCCGGTTGGGACTGCCACGGCCAGCCGATCGAGCACATGGTCGAGGAGACGCTCGGAACGGAGCAGTTCCGCAAAACCTCGCAGCCTGAGATCCGCAGGCTTTGCCGCGAATGGGCTGAGAAGTACGTTGGCGTGCAGCGTGAGGGCTTCAAGCGCCTTGGCGTGAATGCCGATTGGGAGCATCCCTATCTCACCTTCATCCCGAATTTCGAGGCGGGAAATGTCGAGATCTTCAAGAAGATGTATCTCGATGGCGCCATCTATCGCGGTCGTAAGCCGATCCATTGGTGCTCGCATTGCCATACGGCGCTTGCTGAGGCCGAGATCGAGTACGGCGATGAGGTCAGCCCAGCCATCTTCGTCCGCTTCGAGATGACGACGGTACCCAAAGGTCTTGAGGATTACGTGGGCAAGCTCGATGTGGCGATTTGGACTACGACGCCGTGGACGCTTCCTGCTGACGATGCGGTCATCCTGCATCCCGAGGCTGATTATGTAGCCGTCGTCCATGAAGGTCGTGCGATCATCATGGCGAAGGCTTTGGTGGGGAAGATCCTCGCCAAATTCGGCTGGGAAGGCGACGAACTTGTCGAGGGTTGGTCTGCTACGGGTGTTGAGCTGTGCGGCAATCGCTACAAGCAGCCTATCTTCGGCGATCAAGGCGAAGAGGGCGCATTCATCTATGCCGATTACGTCACACTCGATGACGGCACGGGCATCGTCCACTGCGCTCCTGGCCATGGTGCCGACGACTACCTTGCTGGCAACAAGTTCGGCATCCCGGTCATCATGCCGGTTGACGATGACGGCAAGTTCTATATCGGCGAGAATATCGGAACGGGTGGTCCGTGGTCCGGCATGGACGTCAATGAGGCGAATCCCCACATCATCGAATGGCTCGATGATCGTGGCATGCTGATTCTGCACGAGGACATCAGCCACAGCTATCCGCATTGCTGGCGCTGCCACGAGCCCGTTATCTTCCGTGCGACCGACCAGTGGTTCGTTTCCATGGATGACACGAGCCTGCGTGAATCTGCGCTCGATGCCATCAACACGAAGGTCCAGTGGATTCCTGCTTGGGCATCCAACCGCATCGGTTCCATGGTTGCCGAGCGTCCTGATTGGTGCATCTCCCGCCAGCGTTCCTGGGGCGTTCCGATTCCCGTGTTCAAGTGCGCGAAATGCGGCGAGACCGTTGCCGACGAGGCTACCTTCGATGCCGTCATCGATCTGTTCTACACCGATGGCGCCGATGCATGGTTCACGAAGAAGCCTTCCGAATATCTTCCTTGTGATACCTGCTGCGCGAAGTGCGGTGCAGGGGTAGATGAGCTCATTCCGGAAAAGGACATCTTGGATGTTTGGTGGGAGAGCGGTGTCACGCACACCAGCGTGTGCAAGCATCGCTCATCTGAGGGTCTCACGTTCCCAGCCGACATGTATCTCGAAGGTTCCGATCAGCATCGCGGCTGGTTCCAGTCGTCTCTGCTCACGAGCGTGGGGGCATACGGTGTCGCACCCTATAAGTCCGTCATGCACTGCGGCTTCGTCGTCGACGAGCTCGGGCGCAAGATGTCTAAATCGCTCGGCAACGGAGTCGATCCGGCCGAGGTCATGAATAAGTATGGCGCGGACGTTCTGCGCCTGTGGGTTGCAAGCGTCGATTACTCCCAGGATGTCAGCATCGGCGAGAACATCCTGAAGCAGGTCTCTGATGCGTATCGTAAGATCCGCAACTCCATCCGCTTCCTCTTGGGTTCGCTCGATGATTTCGATGATGGGCTCGCTGTTACCTCATGGGACGATTTGGAGCCCGTTGATAAGTACGTCATGTATAAGACGAAGAGGTTCCTATCCGATGTCGAGGCCGCATACGATGCGTACCGTTTCAACACCGTGTATCGTCTTGCCTATGATTTCGTGAACGATTTGTCGAGCGTCTATCTCGACATCACGAAGGACCGCTTGTATTCCGAAGCAGCTGATTCGCCTCGCCGCCGCGCAGCGCAGACCGTTCTGATGAACGTTCTCGAGGTGCTCGTGCGTGTGCTCACGCCAATTCTCACGTTCACGATGGACGAGATCTGGGAGCATTATCCGCCGAAGATGCGCGAGGTTAAGGGACGTCCCGATAACGTTCAGCTCGCCGGTTGGCCCACGATCGATGACTTCGTTCCGCATTTCCCGGCTGATGCCGAGGATGCGCTCGAGGATGACTTCAATGCCATCATGCGCGTTCGCGATGTCGTCATGAAGGCCCTTGAGGATGCACGCAATGCGAAGCTCGTCAACAAGCCTCAGGAGGCGGCCGTCACCGTGACCGTTCCTGCCGATGTGCTCTCCATTGTAGAAGCGTATCCGAAGGCCGTCTTCGAGGAACTCTTCATCGTCAGCGGCGTCGAGTTCGTCTTAGGTGATGAGGTCGCTGCCCAGGTTTCTGCGGCAACAGGCGAGAAGTGCCCGCGCTGCTGGAACTATCGCACGCTCGGTGGTAACGCGAACTTCCCAGATGTGTGCGAGCGTTGCGGTGATGTGCTTGAGTCAATCGGGTTTACTGCTTCGTAAATAGCAAAGCAGATAGTGCATTCGAATCGACGGTGAAGGAAAGATAACGAGTAAACGAGGAGGGGATCATGAGTATTGATACTGCGGTATCCACCTCCTCGCGCGCACGCTCCTATCCCTATGCGGGATTGTTCATCGTCGTCATCATCGTATGGCTTGCGTTCGATTTCCTGACGAAGCGCCTTATCGTCAATGGCGGCTATGCCCTTGGAGAGGTGTTCGGAGGTCCTTATCTGGGCATCTTCGATTTCAGGTTGGTTCATAACACCGGTGCCGCATGGGGTATTTTCGGGGATTCCACGATGGCGCTCGCCATCTTCTCGATCGTCGTCTGCCTTGCGCTCATCATCTTCGTCTTCACGATCTTCCGTACCGATCCCGCTCCTATCCATTTCGGATTCGCGCTCGTCGTTGCAGGCGGCATCGGCAACATCATCGATCGTTTAAGCTACGGCTACGTCATCGATTTCATCGAGACTACGTTCATCGATTTCCCAGTGTTCAATATCGCGGATATCGGTGTGACATGCGGATTCGCTATCGTGATCGTTTCGCTCATTTATTATCTGCGTCATAAAAGATGCGGGTATGTAAGCGAGATTGCCGATAGCGCTTCCGCTGAGAAGCTCATCAGCAGAGCGGATTTCGAAGCTGACCATGCCGAAGCTCTGGTAGAGAAAACAGATGAGAAGATCGAAGAGCTCAAGGCATCGCGCGGAAAGCACGCGAAGATTCCGGAAAATGTCGAGAAGGAGGTGATCGGCGATGACTAAGGTGATGTCCTTCCATGTGGATGCGAACGAGGCGGGAACGCGCATCGATGTTTTGCTCGCACAACATGGATGTTATCAAAGCCGCAGCGCTGCTGCACACGCGATCCAGGGCGGCATGGTGTTCGTCAATGGTTCGACGCCCACAAAGAAGTACCCCGTATGTGCCGATGACCTCATCGTTTATGAAACGATAGATACCGCTCCTATGCATGTGGTCGGTCAGCCGATTCCGCTCGACATCCGTTATGAGGATGATGACTTGCTTGTCATCTCCAAGCAAATCGGACTTGTATGCCATCCGTCGATAGACCATCCTGATGGTACGCTCGTCAATGCGCTCGTGTACCATTGCGGTGCTGGCAACCTTTGCAACGTGCAGGGAGACGAAGAGCGTCTCGGCATCGTGCATCGTCTCGACAAGGATACGAGCGGACTTATGCTCGCCGCTAAGACGAACGAAGCGGGCGAGGCGTTGATGGAAGACATCAAGTCGCGCTATGTGGATCGCCATTATCTGGCTTTAGTGCATGGGATCATCTCGCCGAATAGCGGCATGATCGATGCACCGATCACGCGCAGCGCCAATGATCGCATCAAGATGAGCGTACGCGATACCCCGCAAGCACGCGAGGCCATCACAACCTTCAAAGTGCTCGAGCGCTTCGAGGCCGAGCATAACGACAATGGCTACACGCTCGTTGTATGCAAGTTGTTCACGGGCCGTACGCATCAGATACGTGTGCATATGGAATACATCAAGCACCCGATAGTGGGCGATACGGCATATTGCGCAAACGCGCCGAAGAACCCCAAGGCCAACCTCGGACTCAATCGGCAGTTCCTCCATTCGTGCCATTTGGCGTTTACGCACCCTGTGACGTCTTCTAACATGCAATTTGTTGATAATATGCCCCAAAGCCTAGCCGATGCCCTAGCGAGCCTTAACGGGCGCAGCATGGGCAGAACGGAGATTGGGGAGATGGCTTTGGAGAAGATATTGAATGCTCAAAAGCCACTGTGCGAGGAATAACCCAGTAAAGGAAGTGGATCGCATGGAAACCAATAGCAACAAGCCTACGGTACTCATCGGCGTAACCGGCTGCATAGCGGCGTATAAGACTTGCGAGATCGTCCGCCAACTGCAGAAGGCTGGCGTTCGCGTTAAGGTCGTGATGACCCAGCATGCGACCGAATTCGTCGGTCCTACGACTTTCCGTGCGCTAACCCATGAGCCTGTCGCGGTCGATTTGT
This sequence comes from Eggerthellaceae bacterium, assembly GCA_030533105.1. Lineage (GTDB taxonomy): Bacteria > Actinomycetota > Coriobacteriia > Coriobacteriales > Eggerthellaceae > SIG42. The sequence continues at coordinate 3,355 of JAUNJT010000012.1, read as the reverse complement.
TCGATGAGGCCGGTGCGCCCGTCCATCACGTTTCGCTTGCCCAGGAATGCGATGTGTTCCTCATCGCCCCATGCACGGCAAACGTTCTCGCCAAGCTTGCCAACGGTGTCGCAGATGATCTTCTGACTACCACGGCAGTCGCGTGCGAGGCGCCGCTTCTCGTTGCTCCTGCTATGAACGTGCATATGTACGAGGATGCGACCACGCAGGAGAACCTCCGTGTGCTTAAAGGCCGTGGCGTCGAGATAATCGAACCGAAGGTCGGTTGGCTGGCATGCGGCGAGACGGGGAAGGGCGCGCTCGAATCCGTCGAGGTCATCGTCGCGGCAACGCTTAAGGCCTTAGGTCTCAAGCGCGACATGGAAGACATCTCCGTACTCATCACTGCTGGTCCTACCATTGAGCCTATTGATGCGGTGCGTTTCATATCGAACTATTCTTCCGGAAAGATGGGCTATGCGCTTGCCAAGGCAGCGATTCAGCGCGGTGCTCAGGTGACGCTCGTGAGCGGTCCTGTGGCGTTAGAGCCCGTTGATGGCGCGAAGATGGTTTACGTGAAAACTGCCTGCGAGATGCTCGCCGCATGCGAGGAGCATTTCGATGCGGCTGACGTCACCATCTGCAGCGCGGCTGTCGCCGATATGCGTCCACTCCATGCATCCGACCGCAAGCTCAAGAAGGGAGCGGATGACGCTTCGCTTACAACTATCGAGCTCGTTGAGAATCCGGATATCCTGGCAACGCTCTGCTCCAAGAAGCGCGATGACCAGATCGTCGTTGGCTTTGCCGCGGAAACCGATGATCTCCTCGAAAACGGCAAGTCGAAGCTTGCACGCAAGAACGCGGATATGATCGTTGCGAACAAAGTTGGAGATGGCAAGGGATTCGGCACTGACGATAACGAGGGCGTCCTCATCACGGCGAATCGCCTTGTCGAGGTTCCCTCGATGAGCAAGATGAGATTCGCCCATGCCATTTTCGACGCAATCAATTCCATTGAGGCATAGTGCGATTTCGAGACCTTCGCGCATTTATGCGGCTTTTCGCTTGAATTTGCAGTTCGGAGTCGCTAAGATATACAAGCTCTCGGAAACGAGAGAACATATTCCGGGTGGTGGCGCAGCTTGGTAGCGCACTTGACTGGGGGTCAAGGGGTCGCAAGTTCAAATCTTGTCCACCCGACCAGAAATCACAGGCCAGACACGAAGTCTGGCCTGTTGCTATCCGAGCCATAAATAGCGTTGCGTCCTTACGACAGTCTACTGATTATCATTTCCTTATTATTTGTGTGACTCGAGTCTTTTCCCATGGGAATGCTAAAGTACTCTATGCAAAGATCCGTGGTTCTTAAAAGCTGTTTGGTAAGGATGGCATCGTGCATATCCATTAATATCGTGTGCGAATATCATGTTCTTCATGTTAGTTTCCTTTCTGATATTGGTTTAATCCGTGTAGACGATTTTCGCCTCACCGGCGACAACAGGCTTTATGACCGCGCAAGACGATACTGAAGCCACGACGGACAGTGCCAGCGCGATAATGAGCGCAACGCGCATGCCCAAACCGATAGTTCTCCATCTTGCCTCTTCGAGCGTATCTCGGATCTTCTTGGAGATGCTCTCCATCCTGCTCTCGTTGAGGTCGAGTTCCTTATCGAACTTCTCAGCCACATCGCTTAATTGCTTGCCTGATTTGCGATCAACCTCGCCGATAGACCTCTCGACGCTGCTTTCAACTGCCCTTCTCACGACGGGGTCGACCGAGGCGACGATCCGTGTTGCAACATCATCTGCCAAGGTCCTCGCATCATATTTGTCGACATCGAATTGATTGGACAACTTCTTTGCTAAGTCGCAGAGCTCATCGAAACGTTCTGCGGTGCAAGCGTATTTGCTCGATATCTCGTCGATCTCCTTCTGCGTCTCTGACATTTTCTGAATGTACTTGCTCATTCCCTTGTTCTGCGCTGCGATGTTGTCGGCGTTCTCGCGTATCGCGTTCGCGATCCTGGCTTCGATGGGAGTGCCGAGCCCGTAACGCGTCTCGTTCATCAGCTCCTCAGCCTCCTCGGTATGGAACTCTATCATCTCCGATGGCCCAACTCTCTTCGCCATCTTTCCCCCTTTCATTTTTCGTGTTTGAACCCTTCGTGCCTCGGCTCGCGCTCAACATGCAAGCCTTCAGGCTCCCTGCGCATCGTTGACTTGGTGCGCTCTCTACTGTTTTTCGGCAAGGCCTTCCCTCGCTCCGCAAAGCTTGCTTGCCTCCTTTGCGGGCGCTTCGGCGCCCGTTCCTTCGTTCGCTTTGGTTTGGCCCTGTCCTTTCGCATCTCCGCGAAAAAGGCCCTCCTCCTATCCTCGTTGGCAGAGTCCTTGCGATTTAGCTCGATCTCGCGTTTGAGCTCGGCGGAGAGCCTCTTCTCGCGTATGCGCGCATTCCTTCCCAGATCAACGTTCAGGGAATGCTCGAATGCTCTCGAGAGCTCTTTCGCTGACAGGGATCTATCGAGCCTGTCGGCGCGGATAGCGCGGTCGCGATTGTCTCGATCGACGAGGTAGATGCGCTCCTTTCTGACCTGAAGGTCGATATCCGCCATGCGCAGGCATCTTTGGAACTCGCCAAGGCTCTTGGAATGCCCCTTCGCCTGGATCGCCATGTCTTTCATAACCGCCTTCCAGGTATCGATGCCCCTAAGTTTCATCTGATGCTCCCTAGGGGAGAACCTGTACTCGCGATGGCTTTCCTTCCACACGCCTCTTTCGTAGTCCTCTAATCGGGAAATCCCCATCCTTTCTGCGATCCTCTGAGCGCTGTTGTGCAGTTCGCGGACGCGTTCCATGGGCATTCGAAGCTTCCTCTCGGTTACTAGATCGATCATGTTCACAATCACATGCGCATGGGGTATACCTTCTTCGCCACGCTGGATTCGTCCTCTGTTATCGTCATGGAGAACGATGACAACCTCGTATTCCGGGAAATTCGTTGATGCCCACTCGAATGCGAAGCTCCTAACCAGCTCGACGGTGGCATTGTCTGTGTCCTTAGGGCTCAAAACGTATTCCTTATACGTTCTGTTTCCATGGAGGGCATAGATCTTCCTGCTTAAGTCGAGTTCTAAATCCCACGAATCGGGACGGGCGACGTTAATCGTATCGCGGTAGATATGCCGGCAGTCCTTCTCGAGATACTCACGCCGCTCCTTGCATGACGCGTATCGCCCTCCTTCGTGATAGGAATGGGTTTTAACGATCGGCATGTCTGGTTCCTTCGAGGGAATCCAAGAAGTCATCAGCAATTTTTGCATTTGATTACTCGATACCTGTCAGGTTCTCGGAATCGGCATGAATGAATGATC
>JAUNJT010000134.1 GCA_030533105.1 Eggerthellaceae bacterium | reverse complement strand
CGTAGGCGTCGGCACGTGCCAGCTCGGGTATGTAATCGGCCACGCGACCCTGCCCGAGCACCTTGCATCCTTGCACGTACGCATACTGCACGTGTTCCCGGAGCACCCGGATGTCATGCCGCCAATCCGGCAACTCCTCGTTATCGTATGAGCTCAGAGCGTCCTGCTGTGTAACGGTCTTTTCCATGGCGCCTCCTGCTGTTGCGTCGCAATTGGGATTATGCGGCACCGCGGCCCCCGCGGTAAAGAGCCAAAGAGCAACAAATGAGGCCCACTCCGGGCAGTTGCCGCGCGGCCGCTGGAGCTACCCTTCGATGCGCCCGGTTCTCCTGAGGTTGGTGAGCTGCTGCCAGGTGATGCCCAGACCCGCCATTCCAAACCTCACTGCATCCTCAAAGCCATCGAGTAGCTTTTCAGCGCTCAGTAGCTCAGGCTCCTCGACGGCCTTGTCGGCAAACAGCGCATCGGGGTCCCAGCCAGACGGCAGATCGTCGACTGTGCATTCCCCGGCGATTTCCTCCAAGTCGTCGTCGGTGAGTTCATCCGGGTTGGCGCTTACCTGCACGAAGAAGGCCGCGGCCTGTCCTGCGCTTACCTTGTAATGCAGCTCCGTTGCCACGTCCGCCAGCGCTCCGGCAGGATCCTTCGCTCCGGCATCGCGTTTTTCTTCCATTTCCTCGAGGATCTCGTTCCTGAACGCATCGTCGCGCAAAAACTTCTTGAACAGCTCCTTCGCAGCCTTCATGCCCTGTCCCTTTCGCTATCGCCCCTATTGGTGGACGGCTCCTTGCCGTGCCAATTTCGGCAACCCATTATACGTGCGAACCGAGGTTCCGTCTCGTATCGTTGCCGTGCGAGAGACGGGGGAGCATTAGAGAAGGATTCCGCGCACCCAGGGTGCTGTGTTGTCCTGTTGCGGACGGGCTGTGCGAACTGCCCCCTGCACCGGCAAAGCCGAGCGAGTACAATAGGTGCCGTTAAACAGCCGCCGCGGTTTCTGTCCACGACGACATAAACGCAGCATTTCGGAAAGGACGGAACATGGATTTTTTTGATTTGACGTCGGTCGGCGATGTGTTCATCGATGGAGCCGTGAAGATCGTCTTGGCGTTGCTCGTGTGGTTCATCGGCAAGATGATCGTCAACAAGCTGCTGAAGGTTCTGGGGAACATGAAGGCCCTCCAAAAGCAGGAGGAGACGCTGCGGTTGTTCCTGCTCAACGCTACCAAGATCGTGCTTTACGTCGTCCTGGTGGTTTCCATCATCGGCATCCTGGGAATCCCGATGGCCTCGATCATCGCGGTGCTGGCTTCCGCGGGCCTCGCTGTTGGCATGGGCTTGCAGGGCTCGCTCGGCAATCTCGCGGGCGGCATCATGCTGATGATCTTCCGGCCGTTCAAGGTAGGCGACTACATTGAAGCGGCAGGTTGCGAAGGCGCGGTTAAGGAGATCAACCTGTTCTACACCGTGATGAACACGGTCGACAACAAGGCCATCTCCATCCCGAATGGCGCACTCATGAACGCTAACGTGACGAACATGTCTTCCGAGGAGCTCCGTCGTGTGGACCTGACCTTCGGATGCGCGAAGGGCGAGGACATTGCCATGGTCCAGCAGGTCATGTTGGATGTCATGAACGCCAACGACCTGGTGCTGAAGACCCCCGAGCCGTTTGCCCGGCTCTCTGGTGGCACTAACGAGGCAATGGAATTCACGACCCGTGCTTGGTGCAAGTCCGAGGATTACTGGACGGTGTATTTCGACCTGACCCAGGCGATCACCGAAGCACTCGGACGTGCCGGCGTGCATGCCCCTGCGGTTCGCGTCGTCTCCGAACGATAGGACGTTGCCAGGGGCGGGAAGCCCCTGGTCATATTGTCGTGCGCTTTCGTCCGCTCCGCGCGAGGTTATACCCTGCGCGGAGTGGACGTGTTTTTGCGGGCATGGTTTTCCGTTCCATACGGAGCAGTCGCTACCACGTGTTAAAAATTCGCGATTATGTTTGAAATCGGCTTATTTCGGCTTTCGAATGTTAAAAATTTGGAATTATGTTTGAAAATTCCGAGGGGGTTCGAGTATCAGGGGGTTTTGCGCTCTATCGCACCAGGTCAGAGGCGTGCGGTTTTCGCGATACTCGGACCCTCCAGGATATTTCAAACAAAACTAAAGATTTTTAACATCGAAACCCTGATTTTCTCCATTTTCAAACAAAACTCGAAATAATTAACAACATGATTTCCTGAGGATCCCTGTGGGGGATTGAATTCCCCGTCAAGGCAGTGCGACTTTGGCGGTGTTTCGCATCTTGGGAGGGTTGGCCCGGGCAAAAGAGCCCACTGGCAGGTAAATGCCTGCAGAGGAACTCACACGACGAAAGCCCTGCCGTTCAGTGCCGGTTACGGCTGTTCGATGCCGTTTAGTGAGCCCGCATCGAGTCGGGTCAGGTACTGCAGCGGGACTTGCTTCGTCAGCCAGACGCCGTTCTTCGACAGGAAAAACTCGAAGCCGTCTTCGTGCATCGCGCCTGCATCGACTCGCAGCACAATGGGGCTGCCATGTCGACTTCCCACCTTGACGGCCGTCTCCTCATCCGGCGAAAGGTGGACGTAAAGCCGGCTTTTCGGAAGGAGTCCTTGTTCCAAGATCGGATCCAGATACTTTTGCGCTGTTCCGTGGTACAGCATCGCAGGGGGATCTTTCGGCTCGAGCTCGACATCCACGTTGACGGAGTGCCCTTGGTTTGCCCTGATGCGCGTGTGGTCGTCGTTGAAGGAGTATCTGTTCTTGGAGTCCGTCGCGACAATCTCTTCGAGCATCTCCCGGGTGAAGCGCCGTCTGGCTGCAATGCCCTTGATGAGCTCCTCGACATCTGCCCATCCGTGTTCGTCAAGGGAGATCCCAGCCTCCTCGGGCTTGTGCCGCAGCACCAAAGAGAGGAACCTGCTCTCCCTTACATAGGCCTCGTTGCCACCCATCGCATACCTCCTCGCGGGCGTTACAAAACAAACTGTCGCATGGCA
>JAUNJT010000133.1 GCA_030533105.1 Eggerthellaceae bacterium | reverse complement strand
CGCATCGAGGGTCGCGCAATGAAGAAGAAGTATATCCCGTCCAAGAAGGTCGCGGCTATGCTTCAGGGCAAGACCGTAGAGGATTAATCACGTAGTTAGTTAAGCTTTTAAAGCTTGAATAGAAGTGGAAGGATGTGCCACATCCGCCATTACCACGAAAGGAATGTATCATGGCAAAGAAATCTAAGAACCATCGTGCAATGCTCGCACAGGTCCCCGAGACCCCGCTCGCCCCGTATGAGGCAGCACAGCTGGTCAAGGACATCCACACCGCCAAGTTCGATGAGTCCGTCGAGGTTCATTTCCGTCTTGGCATTGACACCCGCCAAGCTGACCAGCAGGTCCGCGGCATGGTGAGCCTTCCGAATGGCTCCGGCAAGACGGTTCGCGTCGCCGTGTTCGCCGAGGGCGAGTTCGCCCGCCAGGCCGAAGAGGCTGGTGCCGACATCGTCGGTTCCGACGACCTCGTCGCCGATATCCAGGCAGGCAACATCAACTTCGATGCCGCCATCGCAACGCCGGATATGATGCCGAGGGTCGGTCGTCTGGGCAAGATCTTAGGTCCCCGTGGCCTTATGCCCAACCCGAAGCTCGGTACGGTGACCAAGGATGTCGCCAAGGCCATCTCCGAACTCAAGGGTGGCAAGGTCGAGTATCGTGCAGACCGTTATGGCATCGCCCATGTAATCATCGGCAAAGTGAGCTTTTCAGCCGAGCAGCTTGCCGGGAATTACGGTGCCGTGTATGACGAGCTTCTGCGCATGAAGCCTGCCGCTTCCAAGGGTAAGTACGTCAAGAGCGTCACGATGGCATCCACGATGGGCGTTGGCGTTCCCGTCGATTCGAGCGTTACGCGCAACTACACCGTTCCTGCGGCTCAGTAAGCGCCTATCGAGCGTTTCAAAACGCTGTGAGCTACATGAAAGAGAAGGTCCTGGTGCAAAAGCGCCAGGACCTTTCTGTACCTTTGAGGAAAATGTAAGCGTTGCCTAACAAAAGCTCGTCTATAATGGCGGAAAGGCAATCGAAGGAGGCATAAGTCCACTATGGCAATCATCATCAAGTCGCCCCAGGAAATCGAGGCGATGAAGGAAGCGGGACGTATTTCGGCAAAGGTTCTGCGTGAGGTCGGTGCACGCGTCGAGCCCGGCATCAGCACGCTCGAACTCGACCAGATCGCCGAGACGCTGATCCGTCTCGAGGGTGGCACCCCTGCATTCAAGGGTCTGTATGGATATCCCGGATCGATTTGCGCCTCTGTCAACGAGCAGATCGTCCATGGCATCCCGAGCTCTAAGACCATCTTGAAAGAAGGGGACATCATCTCCATCGATACGGGCGCTACCGTCGATGGCTGGGTCGGCGATAATGCATGGACCTATCCGGTCGGCACGATTTCCGCGGACAAGCAGCGCCTTTTGGACACGACGGAAGCATGCATGTGGGCTGGCATCAACGAGGCCGTTGCCGGCAATCATATTGGCGACATCGGCTATGCCGTGCAGAAGCTTGCCGAATCGAAGGGATATAGCGTTGTGCGCGATTACGTCGGCCACGGTGTCGGCAGGGCCATGCACGAGGATCCCAATGTCCCGAATTTCGGGCGCAAGGGTGGACGCGAGCTATTGCGTGTGGGCATGGTCATCGCCATCGAGCCGATGATCAACATGGGTTCGAGATGGACCAAGCGCCATAGCGATGGCTGGCTTGTCACCACGCGCGATGGCAAGCCGTCGGCGCACTTCGAGAAGACGGTTGCCATCACTGCGGATGGCCCGCTTATCCTGACGACCGAACCTGACCACGAGCGTCCGGTGTAATCAAAGATGCCGTCAAATGAACGGCATCATCCAAACTCATTTTATGAATCACAAGAGGTCTTTCGAGGCCTCTTTTACTTATGCAGGAGCTTGCGCTTCACCTTCTTGAGCAGATCCGTGACGATTTCCATCTCAGGGATGCGGAAGAAGTAGCAGAGCACGAACGTGACGACGAGGCCGACGCATCCTGCGACGATGAGCTGCAAAAGGCCGCTGACCATCGATGTGCCGATGGTCGGGATGATAAGCGTTACAGCCCATGCGGCAACAAGACCGATAGCGGATGCGCCAAGTACGCGCACAAGCTTCCATCCGATTTCCTTGATCCCGAAACTGCCGATGTGATGCTTGAGGATAACGAGCATGATGACGCAGCAACCACCGTAGAAGACCAAGTCGGCAATCGGGACGCCGGCGAGTCCGATTGTGTCGCACAGCACGCTGTAAAGCACGCACTGAACGACGACCATGCCGCAGTTCACAGCTGCGAACACGAGGAATTTCCGCATGCTTGCGAACACGTTGTACAAATACATGAGCACCGAGTAGAACGGCAGGCAGATGACCCACAAGGTCAGGACGTGACCGACGTATGCGACGTCATCGGCGGAGAACGCGCCCGCACGGAAGAGTTGGATCAGGTTGGGGGAGAACAGGCCCATGAGCACGGCAAGCGGGATGATGAGCACGAGCGTTCCGGCGATGCCAGCATGAACATGGCGGCGCATCGCATTCCAATCGTCTTTGGCAACCGCTTCGCTCATCTCGGTAAAGAGGGCACGCGATAGCGAAACCGCGACGACGCCGTGGGGCAACTGCAACCACGTCCATGCGTAGATGAGCGTGCTCGGGCCGTTCTCGCTCGCCTCAAGCGAGAAGGCGTTGCGGCACGAGAACGATACCATCATGCCAACGATGTACACGAAGGTCGGGATGGCGATTTTAAGCGCTTCGATCAGCGCTGGATCATGCAGGTCGATGGAAAGCGAATACTTGAAGCCCATCTTCGCGAGTGCGGGAATCTGGATGACGAACTGCACGAGCACACCCAGTGAAGCGCCGACGCCCAGAACATACAGCGCAAGTTCGGGATTCGACGAGGAAAGCGGGATGTATGCGAAGAATGATGCGATGACCACGATGTTGTTGAGTGCCGGTGCGAGGGAGGGCAGGAAATACACGCGGTTGGCATTGAGGATGCCGGTGACAACGCCGCCGATACCGTAGAACACGATCTGGATGGCGAAG